>NZ_LAYY01000005.1 GCF_000986785.1 Mesobacillus campisalis
ATGATTGGAAGGATTATGAGTTAATCAAGGAAATCTTTGATTATAAGAAAGGGAGAGCCGGAACCCTTGTAATTAAGATGATTCTAGAGAACGATAAAAATGTAATAATGAATCATAAGAAGATCCGCCGGATTATGAGGAAATTCAACCTCGTAACGAAAATCAGGCAGATGAATCCCTATAGGAAAATGGCAAAGGCCAATCAGGAACACAAGGCTCTTCCAAACATACTCAATAGAGAGTTCGGACAGGATGTACCCGGCAAAGTATACCTTACAGACATCACCTATGTTTACTACGGATCCGGGCGTCCGGCTTACCTTTCATGTGTCAAAGACGTATCCACAAGGGAAATCGTCGCTTATCACCTGTCCACCAATCTTAAGATGGACATTGTTTATCATACACTGAAGAAACTAGGTCAATCTTTTAAGGGAATGGTCCATCCTGGTGCCATCCTCCATTCCGATCAGGGCTTTCATTACACGCACCCTGAATTTCAGAAAAGGGTTAAGAAAATGAAGCTTATCCAGTCTATGTCCCGTAAGGGAAACTGTTGGGATAATGCTCCAATGGAATCCTTCTTTGGGCATTTTAAGGATGAAGTTGACTATGCGGAGTGCCAAACATTCAATGAGCTTAAAAGAATCATTGGAGGTTACATTGAGGAATACAATAACGAGCGTTATCAATGGACTCTAAATAAGATGACCCCGGCACAGTACCGGAGTCATCTGTTAGCTGCATAAAATTCTTACAGGTGCTTTTTTAAACCGTCCACTTTATAGGGCATAGTTCAAAAATCAGCGGGTCTTTTTTAGTGTCTTTCGTGCCTGACCCGCAGTACATTAAACCACTAAAGCGTGCCTGACCCCGGGTGCGGTGAAGCATTAAAGGGTGCCTGACCCCCGGTGGACTAAAGCGCCAAAGTGCACTGCACCCATCCGGCTTTTCACTTGTCCCTCTACTGTGCTTCTGTGGTAAAATTAGTCAGGAGGAGGGGGAGTAGCATTGAAGAAAGCGATCATCATCCTGATGTCCGTATTTATAGCGGTCCTTATTGCCGGCTGCAGCAAGGAGCCTGCACCGGAGGAAAGGTTCTCGCAGTATGTCAAACTATGGAACGATAAGAAGTTTGACGAGATGTACGAGTTTTTATCAGAAACAGCACAGAGTACGGTGACGAAGGAAGAATTCGTTGACCGGTATAATAAAATCTATGAGGACCTGCAGATTGATAATCTGGATGTTCAGTTCAACGAGCCGGAAGACCGGGAGCGGCCGGAGAACGAAGCGGTCTTCCCATTCTCAGCCAAAATGGACAGCGTGGCTGGCCCGATTGAATTCGACCATCAGGCGAGGCTGGTCAAGGAAGAGCGCGATGACAGTCCAAACTGGTATCTTGACTGGAATACCACCTACATTTTCCCTGAGCTTGAAAGCGGGGATAAAATCAGCCTGAATACCATCCCGGCGGAGCGCGGCAGCATTCTTGACCGCCGCGGCAATGAGCTGGCTATCAACGGGTCAGCGATGCAGATCGGCGTCGTGCCGGGCAAGATGGGCGATGACGCCCAAAAGGCCGACAGCATCAAAAAGCTGGCCGAGCTGCTCAATATGAGCGAGGACCAGATCAATAATGCCCTTAATGCGGGCTGGGTAAAAGACGACCTATTTGTACCGCTTAAAAAAATTCCGAAAACCGATGTCGACCTGCAGGAGAAGCTGTTCGCCATTGCCGGAGTGACCAACCAGACAGTCGGTGCCCGGGAATATCCATACGGCGAGGATGTTTCGCACCTTGTTGGCTTTATTGCGCCGGTGACTGCGGAAGATCTGGAGAAACTGGAAGGCAAAGGCTATACCGCGAATGATTATATCGGCAAACGCGGCCTTGAGCAGGTGTATGAGGAAAAATTAAAAGGAACCAATGGTGTCGAAGTTGCGATTGTCAAAGAAGACGGCACGAAGAAACTGCTGGTGGAGCGGCCGGTGGAAAATGGCGAGAATGTCCAGCTGACCATCGATGTTGTGCTGCAGCAGAAGATTTACGACCAGCTGAAAGGGGAGGCCGGCATGGCGGCAGCGATCAACCCGCGTACCGGGGAAACGCTGGCGCTCGTGAGTGCCCCTGGCTTTGACCCGAACGCCGAGACCTTGGGGATGTCTGCCCAGCAGCGCCAAAGCATTGAGGAAGAGCCGCTGAAGCCGTATCTAAACCGCTTCCGGCTGACGTATGTGCCAGGATCAGTCATCAAGCCGGTGACTGCAGCGGTTGGATTGGCAGAAGGAGCGATTGATCTTAACACCGCCTATGAAATCACCGAAAAGCAGTGGCAGCCGGACAGTTCATGGGGCAACTATAAGGTGACCCGCTATTCCGATGTAAAAGGGCAGATTGACCTTGAAAAAGCGTTAATCTACTCGGATAATATCTATTTTGCACGCGCGGCTCTTGAGATTGGCAAGGAGCCATTCCAGGAAGGGCTTAAGAAGTTCGGTTTCGAGGAGTTCGAGTACAGCTATCCGCTGGAGGCTTCAGAAATCGGCGGGCTGGAGAATGAAATTCAGCTGGCAGACTCAGGCTATGGCCAGGGCCAGGTTGAGATGAACATCCTGCATTTGGCAGCCACCTATACGCCATTTGTCAATAATGGAAACCTGATCAAGCCGGTGCTGCTGGCAGAAGAGCAGCATGGCGAGGTCTTGCAGGAAGGCTTAATCAGTGCCGAGCAGGCCTCGGCCATCAATTCGATGCTGGAGAAGGTGGTCTCCGATCCGAAGGGCACTGCGCACTTTGCCCGGATGGACCAGCCATTCGCCGGCAAGACCGGAACGGCCGAGATTAAAGCCGCCCAGGGCGAAAAAGGCCGAGAGCTAGGCTGGTTTGTCGGCTACAACCCGGAAGCGCCTGACCTGCTGATCTCCATGATGGTCGAAGACGTCCAGGAAGGTGCAGGCTCACGCGAAGCCGTTGACCGGGTAAGAAACGTATTTTTAGCACAGTAAAAACACTGAACGGTGCCTTCACTCCGCTAAAGAGCGCCTTCACTCCACTAAAGGGTGCCTGACCCCGGGTGCGGTGAAGCGTTAAAGAGTGCCTGACCCCGCAACAAACAAAAACCCCTGAGGACAATCCGGTCCTCAGGGGTTTTGTGTGTCTGCATATAGCTTACTTCTTCAATTTCGCCCATGTGCTGTCCATGGCTTTCATGGCTTCTTCGGCTGTGGATTTGCCGGCGACATAGGATTGGAGAGCGGCTCCGAATTCCTGGCCTGCGCCATCTGGGTACTTCATGAACTGCCACTGGTAGGTTTGGCCTTCCTGGGAGTATTTCAGCAGGTCAGCGCCCAGTGGGCCGATGTCTTCCGCTTTGGCTTCAATCGATTTGAAAGCAGGGATGTACTTGAATTCTTCTGTCAAAGCACGCTTGCCTTCTTCAGATGACACCATCCAATTGAGGAAGTCTTTCGCTGCTTCTTTGTCAGCATCAGGAGCGCCGTTGTAGACAACCCAGTTGCTTGGTACGTCAACCATGACCTTGCCGGCTTTCTCAGGGTCGTCGTTCAAAGGCATTGGGATGAAGCCTACTTCCATGTCAGGGGAAATCTTGTCAATCATCGGCTGGATCCAGTTTCCTTGCTGAGTCATTGCGGCTTCACCAGTCGCAAATAGGGTGACTTGTGTGTTGTAGTCTGTTGTTAATGGATTCTTGTTGCCATACTTCATTGTCAAATCAAGCAATTCAAAGTACTGCTTAAAGTGCTCGTTGCCTTCAATCTTGGCAGAGCCATCGTTCAATCCGGCGATGAACTTGTCGGCATTATCCTGGTAGGCGAATGGAACGTTCAAGCCGTGGTTCGCCAGTACCCACCACTCGGCATAGCCGATTGAGAATGGAGTGATTCCGGCAGCATCCAGCTTCTTCGCTGCTTCTTCAAGCTCGGAAAGAGTTTTAGGCAGCTCGGAGATGCCTGCTTTTTCAAATAGCGCCTTGTTGTAGGCGAAACCGTAGCCTTCCATGTTCAACGGCATTCCGTACACTTTCCCGTCAATCGTCATGCCGTCGAGCGTGCCTTCAAATGCGTCCTCCACCCAAGGCTGGTCGGAAAGGTCTTCAAATTTATCAAGCCATACCTGTGCAGCCTGGTCGCCGTCATTTGTGAAAATATCAGGCGCATTGTTGGATGCAAATTTAGCTTTCAAGGCTGCCGCACCATCAGCGCCGCCGCCGACTGTTTCAATATTGAAGGTTACATTCGGGTTTTGCTTTGTATATTCATCTGTCAACGCTTTCAATTGGTCTGCGATTTCTACTTTGCCCTGGAAAATATCGACGACGACTTTATCGCCAGTGCTTTCGCCATTCTTTTCCGTGCCTTGTGTCGTATCGTTGCCGCCGCAAGCGGAAAGAAGAAGGGATGCGGATAAAACGCCTGCTGCAATTGAGTACTTTTTCATTTTGAACGCCATGTTCTTTTACCCCCATTAAATAGTTTGTTAAATAAAAAGTATAGATTATTGCTCTTAGATAACTGTCCAGCTCCAGCGCCTAGCCCCTCGAGGTCATAAGCCACTCCGGAATTGAAGGCAAAGGACGCCTTCTATTCCGGAGCGTCTTATGCTTGTCCGGGCTGACCAAGGCGCTTCCGCCTTTCTAATTTCCTGCCGGCTTTGCACCCAGCCGGCAAGAAAAGATGACCTTTTATCAGAAACTGCTTGTTGCCTTGCTTGTAAAAGCTCCTAAACTCGTTAACTCTACTTAATCGACCCGCTCGTAATGCCTTTGATGATGTGCTTTTGCATCGAGAAGAAGAAGATCAGCAATGGAATGATGCTGAGCACGAGTCCGGCAAGGGCCAGATCCCACTGCTTTGTATACTGGCCGAAGAAGAAGAACGTTGCCAGCGGAATCGTCCGCAATTCCGGATCCTGCAGGACCAGGGATGGAAGCAGGAAGTCATTCCAGATCCATAAAGAGTTCAGGATCATCACCGTCACTGTGATTGGCTTTAAAAGCGGGAAGACGATTCTCCAGAACACTCCGAATGGAGAGCAGCCATCGATGATTGCGGCTTCTTCAAGCTCAACCGGGATGTTTTTAATAAAACCGTGATAAAGGAAGATGGTCATGCCGGAGCCGAAGCCAAGGTACATGATGACCAGGCCCCACATGCTGTTCAGCATCCCGAGGTTTCCAGCTGTTTTGATCAGCGGAATCATGATCGATTGGAACGGGATTACCATCGCAGCGACAAAAGTCATAAAGATGATGTTGCTAATCTTCTTTTTCGTCCGAACCAGCATGTAGGCGGCCATCGAACAGAAGATAATCAGGACCACGTTGCTTGCGACTGTAATGATCAGCGAGTTGGTGAACACCCTGAGGTAGTCCAGCTTCTCGAACGCCTGCACATAGTTGGAAAACTGCAGGACCGTTGGCAGTGCGGATGTGTTCGTTAAAATTTCGGCAAAGGTTTTAAGAGAGTTTGAGACAACATAATAGAATGGGACAAGGAAGATGAGCCCGAGCACAATCGCAACAATCTCGACGATGAACGTCCTTCCTGTATACTTGTTTTCCATCAGGATTCAACCTCCCTTTTCTTCGTGATGCTCACCTGGATGACCGTAATGGCGGCGACAACCAGGAAGAAGATCAATGCTTTTGCTTCTCCGAGTCCGTAGCGGTTATTGACAAAAGCTTCTGTATAGATGTTCAGCGCGAGCATTTCGGTGGATTTGAACGGTCCGCCGTTTGTCAGCGACAGGTTGACATCGAAAATCTTGAATGAGGACGAAATCGTTAAAAATAAGCAGATGGTGACAGCTGGCGCGACCATTGGCATCGTGATGTGGCGCAATACCTGAAAGCGGCTCGCACCGTCAATCTTGGCGGCCTCGACAATATCCTGCGGTACATTCTGCAGCGCGGCCAAGTAGATGAGCATGATGTAGCCGGCTCCCTGCCAGACAGAAACAATGACGATTCCCCAGAACGCCGTATTTTCATCTCCGAGCCATGGAAGTTCAAACAGCGACCAGCCAGTGGCTGCACCGATGCTCTGGAATCCTCTGATGAAAATGAACTGCCAGATGAAACCGAGCAAAAGTCCGCCGATCAGGTTTGGCAGGAAGAACACGGTCCGCAGGATGTTCCTTGTTTTTAGCATCTGTGACACAAGCAAAGCCAGGCCGAACCCGACAATGTTGGTCAGCACAATTGCGACGACCGTATATTTTATCGTTAAAAGGAAGGATTGCTGGAACTGCTTGTCCTCGGTGAACAGATACTTGAAGTTGTCCAATCCTACCCAGGTGACATTCCCGGTCACGCCGTTCCAGTCGGTGAAGGCGTAATAGACACCTGTCAGGAACGGAATCAGGACAATGACGGAAAAGGCCAGAAAGGCGGGTCCGACAAACAAAGCGAAAAGTCCGGCTTTTTTCAGCTTTTTGCTGTTTAGAAATGATGTTGGTTTGGATGCGTTTGCAATAGTTTGACCAAGAGAGGTCGAATTTGTATTTTCCAGTTTAGTATGATTACTCATCAACTGCACCTCCGATACTCCTTATTTTAAAGATTGGGCAAATTTATGAAACGGCTTACATTGACCAAAAAGGTGGAAAATATTGAACTATCAATTTTGACCACCCTGAATAAAAACGCTACAATAAGTAAAATTATTTCATATTTTGACAAGCGGAAGAGGGTGCCAAACCGCATGGGCTGGAGCATCAGAAAAAAATTAATCATCTTCCTGCTGGCGGTTACGGTCCTGCCGTCCAGCTTTGCGATCGCCGTTACGTACTGGTACACAACCACGGCCCTGAACGAGAATTTTGTTTCCAGGAACCAGGAGGTGATTGCAGCCGGCAAGGAGGACATCTCCACCTATCTTCAGGATTTTTCCTATTTGACGACAACTCTTTACAGGTACACGCCGCTGATGAATGTGCTGCGGGATGGCGTTTCGGAGAATCTGATTTCAAACCAGGAAGAAATCAACCGGATCATGGCTTATTTGTACAGCACCCGGCCGGAGATCGAGCAGATGCATCTGTATATCCATGAAGGCAAGGATTCCTATACAAACTATCATTCGGCCCTGAGCGGCCGCGGCCATTATGAGAATGTGGATGACCACCCGTATTACGCGAAGCTGAGCCAGCTGCCTCCGGGCCAGAACATGCTGATTGAGCCTCCGCATGAAATCTACAGCTATAACAATCTTTCGCTGATCCCGGAATCGCAAAAGGCAAATGTAATCTCTTTTCACAGCCTGATCAGGGATGTACCGCTCGATGATCCGCTGGCGTTTTTGTCTTTTGATGTGAATCTGTCAAGAATCCAATCGATTGCCGATCAGCTGTATGTAAAAAATACCGAGGACTTTTACCTGATGAATGAAGAAGGTTTGATTGTCTATTCTTCCGAGGAAGAGCGGATCGGACAAACCAACAGTGATGAGTGGTACCGAGAGCTGAATCAGGCGGGCGGCAGCCTGGAATGGAGTTCTGGGGATTTTGATGGTGTCATCGTATATGACAGCTTTGCTGGACCCTCGGGAGACTGGCGCATCGCCAAGAGGATTCCGTATGATCTTCTCTACCAGGGCGCAAGGGAAACGGCCTTCATGAATATTTTGATCGGCCTTCTCTCGCTCGTGATCGTGGTGCTGGCGACGATGTTGATCTCCTTCAAGTTCACAGAGCCAATTAAAGTTCTCATTGCCAATATGAAAAGAGTGGAGAAGGGGGAATTCAAGGCCGACTTTGATTCCCTCGGGAATGATGAATTCGGCATGCTCGGCAAACATTTTAAAAAGATGATCGCCACCATCAATGACCTGATAGAGCGCGAATACAAGCTGGAAATCGAAAACAAGTCAAGCCAGCTGCGGGTACTGCAGTCACAAGTGAATCCGCATTTTCTCTATAATTCGCTCCAGTCAATCGGCACGCTCGCTTTGAAGCACAAAGCGGTTCCCGTCTATTCCCTCCTGACGTCGCTGGCGAAGATGATGAGATACAGCATGAATGTCAATGTGCATATCGTTCCTTTTAAACAGGAAATGGAGCATGTAAAATCGTATCTTGACCTGCAGAAACAGCGCTTTGGCGACCGGTTTGAATACAGGTTCGACATCAAGCATGATGTGGAGAACATCGAAGTGCCGAAGATGATTTTGCAGCCGATTGTTGAAAATAGTTTTAAGCATGGCTTTGACCAAAGCGACGAGAATTCCTGGGTTGAGATTGGCGCCTCCCTCGAGGAAGGGGACATCCTGAGGATCACCATTGCCGATAATGGTGAAGGAATTTCCGCGGACGATGCCGAAAAGCTGCAGGAAGGCTTGGCACAAGCCCCGAAAGCGGGTCCCGAAGGCGAAAGCATCGGTCTCCGGAATATCTATGAACGCCTGCAGATCTACTATCAAAATTCAGCAGAAATGAAGATTGAAGGAGGGGAGGATGGAGGTTTTTCCGTGACCATCCTCATTCCAGCACAAATTTCGAAGGAGGTGTGAAGTTCATGAAAGCATTGATCGTGGATGATGAACAGCATGTGAGGGAGGCCATCAGGCTGCTCGCAGAATGGGAAGCACAGGGGATCGCCGAAATTTATGAAGCAAAAAATGGCGAGGAAGCGATCGAGCTCATTCAGCAGCATAAGCCGGAGATCATTTTTACCGATATGAAAATGCCGAAGAAGGACGGCATCGGGCTGCTGGAGTGGATTAAGGAGCACATGCCCGACAGCAAGACGATCGTTGTCACCGGCTATGATGACTATCATTATATGAGGAAAGCGATCCACTTTGGCAGCCATGATTACCTCCTGAAGCCGGTTGACCCCGAGATTCTCAATCAGACGCTCACCAATGCCGTGAAGGAATGGAACAAGGAAGAAGCCGGGCGCAGCAAGGAAAAAAGCAGCACCCAGCTCCTGAATGAGATGAAGCCCGTCTACCGCGACCGGATGCTCACCAAGCTTTTCACCTCTTCTGATATAAAAAAAGAGCAGTACGAGGAGCTCGGTTTTCAGTCTTCGGGAAAATATGTGACCGCAGTCGTGAAGCTGAGCGGGAAAATGATCAAAAACTTCGGCCATGACCGCGACCTGGCGTATTTTACGGTGCTGAATGTGATCAATGAAGTGCTGTCTACGGAGGACTGCGGCATCGCCTTTCGCTATCTGGCGCAAAAAGGCCAGGTGGCTATCATCCTCTGGGACCAATTTGACCAATTGGAAGAATTGCTGCGCCGGATTTACCGGTCCCTAAAGCAAGCGGTAAAATTCAGCTGTCCCATTGCAGCTGGCCCTCCAGTCTGCGAGATTTCCTCCCTGATGGATTCGTATGCTGAGGCAAACGAGGTGCTCCTCAGCCAAAACCTGTTGGATGTAAAAGAAGTGCGGGTCTACACAAGGGGTGATGAAAGCGAGCACTCATTGCCGTCGCTGATGGCCTATGCGCCGGGAATCGAGCTCGCCGTTCAGGCCGGAGAGGAAAGCGCCTTTGATGAGCTGATTGAAGAAGTGACACAGGAAATGACGAAAGGGAATTTTCTCTCGCTCAGGCAGCTGCTGCATATGGAAAAAGAGTATCAGGTGATATGTGCACAGTGGCTGAAGCGCTACAACCTTGCCTTTGCTGTTCAAGATGAGGCAGAGAAACAGATTGAGCCCTTTTTTGATAAAGACGGCCATTTTCACCTGGAGCAATATGTGGACCGGAAAAAACGCGAGATTTCGATTTTCCTGGAGTCGATCAGGCGCGAAAGTAAGCTTGAAAAGAAAAACATCATCTATGAGATTGAAACCTATTTGCAGAATAATTTTGACCGGGATGTGAAGCTCCAGGAAATCGCCGACCAGTTTTACATCAGCCGGGAATACATCTCACGCAAGTTCAAGCAGGAATTCGGCGAAAACATCTCCGATTATATCGTCAAATACCGCATTAAAAAGGCAAAATCGCTTTTGAAAAATAGCCAGCTGAAGGTATTTGAGATTGCCAACATGGTTGGCTACCAGGATGATAAGTATTTTAGGAAAGTATTTAAAAAAGTCGAAGGCATCACGCCGAACGAATATCGGCAGGGGAAGAGATAGTGTCCCCTGCTTTTTTATTTGCCTAGGCTGTGGGAGCGGTCAAGGCTGTATCCCAAGTAACCATCAGAGGTAAAATAGGCGGAGATTTTCCGGCTAAACGCGGAATGGAAGTGTTTTTCGGGTAAATAAGGGGAGGTTTTCCGGTTATGCAAAGCAAAATACCCCATTTTTGATGTTTTTCAATTCAATAGGCGGAATCTCTCCGTCTATTTAAGCGCTTTTTTATCTTAATTACGAATTAAGCGGAGTTTTTCCGTCTATGTAATGGACTAAGCATCCATAAAAAAAGCAAAGCCAACTCAGACGTCGAATGGCTTTGCTTTTTTATTTGCTGGTTCCTAGACTTCTTATGATTACTGTTCTTGTTCGGCCGCCTCTGCCTTCAGCTGGCGTTCTTTCCTTGATTTCCTGTAATGAAGCAGTTCATAGACTACCGGAATCACCACAAGGGTGAGAAGCGTTGCCACGGCCAGGCCTCCGATGACCACAACGGCCAGGCTCTGGGAGACAAGCACGCCGGATTCGGCCTTTTTGAAGAGGAGCGGCAGCATCGCGCAAATGGTCGCCACCGCTGTCATCAAAATTGGCCTCATCCGCACTGCTGCGGCTTCCACGATGGATTCGCGAATGCTCATTTTCTTTTCGTTCTGCTTAACCCGGTCAAGAAGCACAATCGCATTGGTGACGACAATCCCGATCAGCATGAGCGCCCCCAGGAGCGCGGTGATGTCGACGGCTATCCTGCTCACGAGGAGGCCGAGAATCGCCCCGATGGCTGCGAGAGGAAGCGAGAACAGGATTGCAATCGGCGCACGGATCGTCTTGAAGGTAATGACCATGATTAAAAACACAATCCCGACGGAAGCCGCCATCGTGATGAACAGGTCGGTGAAGTCGTCGCTCTGCTGGACGCTCGCTCCTCCGACGGCCACTTCCACTTCTTTTGGAAGGTCAAGGCCCCCTTTGTCCTTCCCAGCGAACAGGAGCGTGTTCATTTCCGCAGCGATGTCGGAAATCTTCCCGGAATCGACGACTCCGCTCACCCGTGCATAGAGAACCCCGTCTTTATGGTAGAGACTTGTTGGTTCTTCCTTTCCCTGAAGTTTGGCCACCTCTGATATTGGCTTCGGCCCCTGGTGCGCAAGGACGGTGATGTCATTCAGATCGTCAGGTTGTTTCGGGTCAAGGAGAGGTTCCACGAAAACAGGGGTTTTCTGTCCCTGCAGCTCGACGGCGCCAATCGGAACGCGGTTCAGCATGAGAGAGAGCTGCTGGGCCACTTGCTGGGCGTTCGCTTCCTCGGGTCGGACCTCGAATGAGTATACCATTTTCTTTTCTTCCAGATTGGTGGAGACCGATTCCACCCCTTCGATGCCAGACAATGCCTTTTTGATTTCATTGGCCGCCAATTCAATCTCTTCAATAGAATCTCCGAGGACGTCGACCGTGATTTCAGACGAGGAAGCGCCCATCATGCTGGCCGCGGCCACGGTGAGTTCCGCGCCAGGGTAGTTATCTTTCTGTTCCTCGATCGCGGAAAGGAGCGCATGCGTTTTATCCTTTTCCTTCAGGATGATTGAAAAGCTGGTTTGTGTGGGGGATCCTACCTGGCCAAATTGGGCGGCTTCCGCTGAATTCCCCATCTGGGTGATGTTGTAGAGCACTTCTTCCCTTCCGAGAATGAACTTCTCCAGCTCAAGAGAATTTTCCCTTACTTCCTCCACCGGAGTGGTGTTCGGGTAGGCAAGGGTCGCGACCACAAAATCCGCTCCCGACGAGTCAACGGCTCCTTTTGGCATGGCAAAGTAGGTGCCAATCGACCCGGCAAACAGGAATCCCGATACAAGCAGGATGGTTTTCTTGTGATCCAGCGACCAGGAAACGAAATTCGTAAAAGCGGCCGGCGGTTTGTGTTCCGGCAATTTCGCGTTCTTCAGCAGCCCTGCGCTCATGACGGGAACCACGGTGAGGGCCACGACCAGGGAAGCCAGGAGCGAATAGGTGACCGTCAAGGCGAATGGCAGGACGAACTCCTGAAGCGACCCGCTCACAAGGCCAATCGGGAGGAAAACGGCAACCGTCGTCAAGGTCGAGGAAGTGATGGCGCTGCCCACTTCCTTTGTGGCCACCATGATCATCGAGACCGAGAAAGGCTCGCTTTGCCTTTTCCGGAAAATGTTCTCAATCACCACGATGCTGTCGTCCACAAGACGTCCGACCGCCACCGCCACCCCGCCGAGGGTGAGGATGTTCAGAGTGATGCCGGACCGCGACAATAGAAACAGCGTGAAGCAAAGGGACAATGGGATGGATACAATGGTAATCACCGTGGAACGGACATTCCGGAGGAACACCATGATGACGATGGTGGCAAACAGGGCCCCGAGTAGAACTTCCTTCATCATCGTGTGCACCGAGTTCTGAATCATCTCCCCTGTATCCAGCACAACGGTTGTTTCCTGCTGCTTGAATTTTTTGTTCAGTTTCTCGGCAGCAGCGGCTACTTCCTTTGTCACACTCACCGCATTGGAACTTGTGTCTTTCGTCACAACGATAAACAGGCCTTCTTCTCCGTTGATATGGTTAAGCGCGTTACTTGAAGAGGATTCCTTCACAGTCGCGATGTCTTTTAGCAGGACGCCCGGGGTAACAGGGAGCTTCCCCAGCTCTTCAAGGCTTCCTATGTTTCCGATGACCTTGATATTGGCAGCTTCTCCGTTAAGCGTCTTTCCTCCTACCGCCGCAGAGGTGTCATGTCCCTGAAGGACTCCGAGAAACTGTTGGAGGGTGACCCCGTTTTCGGCCATCTCCTTTTCCTTCAGCTCAAGGGAAACGGAAGAAGAGGAGGTCCCCATCACCTGGACGCTGCCCACTCCCTTGATGCTTTTAAAAGAAGGAAGGATCTCCTTCTCGGCGAATTCGATGTTCTCAGGCGTGACCCCTCCGCCGAAGGTGACCGTAATTTGGGAAATCGGGATCATGCTGGTGTTCAGCTGCACTATATGGGGTTTGCTTACGTTTGTCGGAAGCGTGAGGGAGGAGATGGCTTCCTGCACGTCCGTTTTCGCTTCTTTCATCGGTGTTTTCGATTCGAAGAAGATATCCGTTTTCGAATATCCGTCCCCGGTGGTAGAAAAAACGTTTTTCTTTCCTGCTATTCCGGATAGTGCGCTTTCAATGGGTTCTGTTACGCTTTCGCGCATCGTCTCCGCGTCACTTCCATCCCCCATGACCACGACGGTCACCTGAGGCTGGTCGGCCGCAGGAAGGAACTCCATCGGCATGGTGGTGTAGCTGATCAGTCCAAGCCCCATGATCAGGATGGACAAGATGGCGACAGCAGCTTTGTTTTTAAAAGACCATTTTGTAAACCAAGACATTTCTTCTTTCCCCTCTCCTGGCAAACGCCGCTATGTAAGACAGGATAAGATATGATTCTTTGTAAGGAAAAAGAACCATGAAAAAAGACATGATTAAGTTTGTTGTAGGTGTCGACAGTTTTGTCGTGAATGAATTTGATTATCTCGTAAAAAGGTGGAACTTTGTCGTGAATGAACTGAATTTTGTCGTAAGAAGGTGGGGCTTTGTCATAAAGCCTGGAGTTTTTGCAGTAAAAGTTGAAGGTGATTTCAACCCAATCCACCCCACAGTTCAATATTTTCCACCCTATGTGTCAATGTAAGCCGTTTCATTCTGTGTTGTAACCTCTAAAATAAGGGTAAATGAAACCTAAAAAGGAGTGGTTTGAAATGGTAAAAGTAACCGTCTGGAATGAAAATCGGCATGAGCAGAAAAATCCGGTTGTGCGGGATCTTTATCCGAAGGGCATCCACGGCGCGATTGCGGAGTTTTTACAGGGAGCGGGATTTGAGGCAGGGACGGCAACGCTTGATGAGCCGGAGCATGGACTGACAGATGAGGTCCTGGCAAACACCGATGTTTTAGTGTGGTGGGGGCACCTGGCGCACGGCGAAGTGAAGGATGAAATCGTCCAGAAGGTGCAGCAGCGCGTTTTGGATGGCATGGGTTTGATTGTGCTGCATTCAGGCCATTTCTCCAAGATTTTCAAAACGCTGATGGGAACGAGCTGCGACCTAAAATGGCGTGAAGCCGATGAAAAGGAACGCCTCTGGGTCGTGAGTCCGAGCCATCCGATCGTCGAGGGAATCGGGGAATATATTGAACTTGAGAGGGAAGAAATGTATGGCGAGCATTTTGACATCCCGCAGCCGGACGAGCTGATTTTCACAAGCTGGTTTGAAGGCGGCGAAGTGTTCCGCAGCGGCTGCACGTACACTCGCGGCAACGGAAAGGTGTTCTACTTCCGCCCGGGCCATGAAACATACCCAACCTACCATAATGAGCAAATTCAGCGCGTCATCATCAACGCAGTAGAATGGGCGAAGCCGTTGAAGCGTGAGCGCCCTGTGTACGGAAATGCAAAACCACTGGAAGAAATCAAGGGGGAGAAATAGAATGGCAAAGCTTAGAATCGGAGTCATTGGTGCAGGAAGCATTGCGCAGCACCGCCATCTGCCGGAATATGCTACCAACCAGCTGGCGGAGATTGTGGCTGTTTGCGACATTAACCAGGAACGGGCGGCCGAGGTTGCTGAAAAATACGGCGCCAAAGCTTATACAGACTATCAGGAGCTTTTAAAAAGCGGCGAAGTCGATGCGGTGAGCGTTTGTACGCCAAACTATCTTCATGCCCCGATTTCCATAGCAGCCCTTGAAGCCGGCCTGCATGTGCTTTGTGAAAAGCCGATGGCTACTTCAAAAGCAGAAGCAGAGAGCATGATTGCAGCAGCAGAGAAAAACGGCAAGAAACTGATGATCGCCCACAACCAGCGCTTTGTTCCTTCCCACCAAAAAGCGCGCCAGCTGATTGCAAGCGGAGACCTCGGCAAGATTTACAGCTTCCGCACGGCATTCGGACATGGCGGCCCGGAAGGCTGGAGCGTCGAAGGCAAGGAAGGCTGGTTCTTCCAGAAGGAAAAAGCGTTTGTCGGGGCGATGGGTGACCTTGGGGTCCATAAAACCGACCTGATCCGCTATCTGCTTGGCGAAGAGATTACCGAAGTCGGCGCGTTTGTTCAAACAAGTGCAAAGGATTTTGCCACTGTCGATGACAACGCGGTCTGTGTGCTGAAGACGGAAAGCGGCATTATTGGCACGCTTGCGGCCAGCTGGGCGTATAACGGCAGAGAAGACAATTCGACGATCATTTATGGTGAAAAAGGGACACTGCGGCTGGAAGACGACCCGAATTACTCGCTCGTTGCGTTATACAGCACAGGTGAAGTGGTGAACTACCAGCTTGGGAAAATCCAGTCGAATGACGAAGGCGGGCAAAAGAACTCGCATGTAATTGAAAAGTTTGTGGACTGCGTTATCAATAATGAAGCACCGCCGGTTTCAGGGGAAGAGGGCATGAAGTCACTGTCTGTCATCCTTGCGGCGCTGGAATCAAACGAGAGTAAGAGAATAACAGAAGTATAGAGGTGTTTGGACCATGAAGAAACTTCGAATCGGAATCATCGGGGTTGGCGGCATTGCGACGGGCCGCCATATCCCGGCTTTCTCCCAGCTTGGCGAAGTATGTGAAATCATGGCGCTCAGCGACATTAACGTGGCTCGGGCGCAGGCGGTGGCGGCGGAATACCAGATTCCCCATGTGTTTGAAAACTACCATGATGTTTTTAAAGAAGTGGATGCCGTCGTCATCTGTACCCCGAATAAATTCCACGCGGAAATCACGGTCGCGGCGTTTGATGCAGGCGTCCATGTGCTGTGCGAAAAGCCGATGGCCCTTTCGGCGGCAGAGTGCGAGGCGATGCTTGCCGCCTCGAGGCGTGCCGGTAAAGTGCTGGCGATTGCCTATCACTACCGGTTCAGGCAGGAAGCGCAAGTGGCCAAGAACATGATGCAGGAAGTCGGCACACCGCTTGTGGCCCGCGTGAAAGCACTCCGGCGCCGCAAAGTTCCCGGCTGGGGCGTTTTTACCAATAAAGAGCTGCAGGGCGGCGGAAGTTTGATCGATTACGGCTGCCATCTCCTTGACCTGGCTTTATGGCTGATGGGAAATCCGAAGCAGGTTTCTGTGAGCGGCCGCGCGTACAATGTGCTCAGCAAAATCCCGGGACAGGTGAACCAGTGGGGAGCATTCGACTACAGCACCTTTGATGTCGATGACCATGTGACCGCCTATATCACGTTTGAAAATGGCGCTTCGATGCTGTTTGAAACATCGTGGGCGGCGAACGTCAAGGACGATGAAGAGCATGTCAGCATCTCCGGTGTCGAAGGCGGCGTGAACGTTTTCCCGCTTGAGCTTTATACGACGAAAAACGGCATGCTGATGAACAGCCAGCCACTGCTCGTGCCGGTGGAGAAAAATGACGGACTTCCCCAGGCACGGAATTTTATCGGCGCCTGCCTTGGCGTCGAGGAGCTGGTCGTCAAGCCGGAGGAAGCACTGCAGGTTTCCGAGATTATCGACGGAATCTATAAAAGCAATGAAACCCTAAGCCGAAAGGAGACTCCACAATGAAACTAGGAGTATTTACCGTGTTGTTTGCCGACAAATCGTTTGAGGATATGCTGGATACCGTCAAGGCCGCCGGGCTGCATGCGGTTGAAATCGGGACCGGCTGCTATCCGGGAAACAGCCATTGCGATCTGGATGCACTGCTGGAAAGTGAAGAAGCACGCAAAGAGTATATCGGGAAAGTCACCGAGCGCGGCTTGATGATCTCGGCGTTCAGTTGCCACGGCAACCCGATTTCCCCGGAAGCCGGTTTTGCGAAAGAGTCGGATGAAACGCTGCGTAAAACGATCAAGCTGGCTTCGCTCTTGGGCGTGCCGGTTGTCAACTGCTTCTCCGGAACGGCGGGCGACCATGAAGGCGCCAAGTTTCCGAACTGGCCTGTGACGCCATGGCCGAACGAGTATGGCGATGTGCTGAAGTGGCAGTGGGAAGAAAAGCTGATTCCCTACTGGAAGGAAGTCGGGCAGCTGGCTAAGGATCATGATGTTAAAATCGGCCTGGAACTGCACGGCGGATTTCTTGTGCACACGCCGTACACTCTGTTAAAATTGCGTGAGGAAACGTGCGACGCCATTGGGGCCAACCTTGACCCAAGCCATCTTTGGTGGCAGGGCATCGACCCGGTTGCCGCGATTAAAATCCTCGCAAAAGAAAACGCCATCCATCATTTCCATGCGAAAGACACCTATATCGACCAGGAAAATGTCAATATGTATGGACTGACGGATATGCAGCCTTATGGAGAAGTGCAAACGCGTGCATGGACATTTCGGTCGGTCGGCTGCGGCCATGACTTGAAGGAATGGTCCGATATGATGAGCGCACTCCGGACATATGGCTATGATTATGTGGTCAGCATTGAGCATGAAGACCCGATCATGTCGATCCAGGAAGGCTTTGGCCGGGCCGTTACCAATTTAAAAACAATATTAATAGAAGAATCACCTTCCCAAATGTGGTGGGTGTAAAAATAGACTACATGTTATAGAGGTGCAGCGATGAGTAAAAAGTGGTGGAAAGAAAGTGTGGCATATCAGGTTTACCCCAGGAGCTTTATGGATAGCAACGGGGACGGAATTGGCGACCTGAAAGGAGTTACTTCCAAACTCGACTATCTGAAGGAACTGGGAATCGATGTCATCTGGCTTTCCCCCATGTACAAGTCGCCGAATGATGACAATGGCTATGATATTTCCGATTATCATGACATCATGGATGAGTTCGGCACGATGGAGGACTTCAATGAACTGCTTGAAGGCGTCCATGAGCGCGGCATGAAGCTGATCCTTGACCTTGTGATCAACCATACAAGCGATGAGCATCCATGGTTCATCGAGTCGCGCTCTTCAAAGGACAGCCCGAAGCGCGACTGGTACATCTGGAGCGACGGCAAGGATGGAAAAGAGCCGAACAACTGGGAATCGATTTTCAGCGGCCCGGCCTGGAAGTATGACGAAGAAACACAGCAGTATTTTATGCACATCTTCTCGACACGCCAGCCGGATTTGAACTGGGAGAACCCTGAAGTGAGGACCGCCCTGGAAGATATGGTCAACTGGTGGCTGGATAAGGGAATTGACGGCTTCCGCGTCGACGCGATTTCGCATATAAAAAAGAAGCCGGGCTTCCCTGACCTGCCGAATCCGCATGAGCTCGACTATGTTCCGGCGTTCGACTATATGATGAACGTGGATGGCATTGACGAGTTTTTGTCGGAGTTCACGGCGAAGACGATTAAAAAGTATGATGTGATGACCGTCGGCGAAGCGAATGGCGTCACCTTGGAAGATGCGGACCGCTGGGTCGGCGAGGACAATGGCTATTTTAATATGATCTTCCAGTTCGAGTTCCTGGATCTTTGGGACAAGAACACAAAGGAAAGAGTCGATGTGGTGGCGCTGAAAAAGGCGCTGTCCAAATGGCAGAACGGCCTTGAAGGACGCGGCTGGAACGCCTTGTTCATCGAGAACCATGACCAGCCTCGCCGGGTCTCAAGCTGGGGCCATGACGGGAAGTACTGGAAGGAAAGCGCGAAAATGCTGGGCGCCCTGTATTTCCTGATGAAAGGCACGCCGTTCATCTATCAGGGACAGGAAATCGGCATGACCAATGTCAAGTATCCGTCGATCGAGGACTATGATGATGTCGGCATGGTCAACTACCATGCGGTCGAGACTGCCAAGGGACGCTCGCACGACGAAATCATGGATGTTGTCTGGAGACGCAGCCGCGACAACTCACGGACGCCGATGCAGTGGGATGCTTCCCACATGGCTGGATTTACGACTGGGGATTCGACCTGGCTGGGCATGAATCCAAACTATGAAAGCATCAACGTAGAGAGCCAGCTGAAGGATGAAGATTCGATTCTTCACTTCTATAAAAAGCTGATTAGGTTGCGGAAGGAAAACCCGCTGTTCGTTTACGGAAAATACCAGCTGCATCACCACAACCATCCGAAGCTGTATGTGTATACAAGGACAATGGGTAGCAAAAGGGCAATTGTCATCTCTAACTTCCACGGCACCCCAACCCGGTTCAAAGTGCCAACCGGATTGAAATACAGAGACTCCAGGCTGATCCTCAGCAACTACAGCCACGCCGAAAGCAGACTGCCAAAAAACACCACCCTAAAACCATGGGAAACAAGAGTCTACTTTTTGAAGTAAAGTGCTAAAGGGTGCTTCACTACACTAAAGGGTGCCTGACCCTCAGTGCTGTGCAGTACTAAAGAGTGCCTGACCCCGACAGACGGAGATTCCGTCTGTTTTTTTGTGGCAATTTCGGTGCTTGGAATAGATTGCTTAGAATAGTATTTTCACCTACCAGCATAGTGAAAACCCTCTCTGTACAACCTGTTTGCGAGGAGAGACTAGCCCTATTGACATGTTTTTGGAATTTTTTTTTATATTGCTTGACCAGAATCCTAATAGTATGGATAATTATAAATTATCTAAATATTGTATAAATTATTTCGATAGGAGGCCTGCAACGCAAAGTTGGGGTTCAATCTTTGGACAAGTTTGGTAGCGCTTACAAAGGAGGAGATAATATATGATTTTTTGGCTGTTGATTTTAATAACGATTTTTTCCGTGGTGATGGCGCTGAGGCGGAACAAAACGTTTTTCCTGTTTGTGCCGTTCCTGAGCATTTTCCTGTACTTCCTGGTGGAAATCCTGATGGTGCCCGCACCATTCTTTGATACAGTCAAATTCATCTTCAGCTTGAGCTAGCCCGGCATCAGGATAAGAAAAAAGGGAGGGAGGCATTTACAGAAAAGAAAAATCAGACCGCTAATGAAGCGGAAGGCAAGATTACCGACAAAGGGGTGGAAGTGTGAAAAAAATCGAAAAAGCTGTGGCTGACCAGTATTTTCGCGAGAAGAACCGCTATATGGTCCTTTATCTTATCATTTGGTTCTGTGTTTCATTTGGTGCTGTTTTGCTCGCCGAACCGCTGAGCCATATTTCCTTGGGAGGATTTCCGTTCCATTACTTCATGGGCGCTCAGGGCTCCGTCGTGACCTTTATCATCCTCTTGTTCATCAACGCCAAGGTCGGCGACATGATCGACAAAAAGTACGGCATTGACGAAGCAAGGAATGTAAAGCTCAGTGAAGGGAAAACAGTCGACCATTAAAAGGCGGCTGGACATTCCACAACAAAAAATAGAGTGTACCAGTAAGGGGGAGCGCGTTTGGATACACAGTTTATGGTCTCATTATCTATTATTCTAGCAACGTTTGCACTTTATATCGGGATAGCGGTCTACAACAAGGCGAGGGCGACATCCGACTTTTACGTGGCAGGCCGCGGGGTTCCGCCGGTGTTCAACGGAATGGCGATCGGCGCCGACTGGATGAGCGCCGCCTCGTTTATTGGGATGGCCGGAACCATCATGCTTCTCGGCTATGACGGCCTGGCCTATATCATGGGCTGGACGGGCGGCTATTTGCTGCTGACGTTCCTGCTTGCCCCACAGCTCAGAAAATACGGGCGCTACACGGTGCCGGAGTTCATCGGTGACCGTTACGACAGCCATACAGCCCGCGTCATTGCGGCCGTTTGTACGATTATCATCTCGTTCACCTATTCCATCGGCCAGCTGTCAGGCTCTGGCGTGGTCATCGGCCGCCTCTTCGAAATCGACGCCAAGCTGGGCACGATGATCGGCGTCGTGCTGATCGCCTTTTACGCGGCGTTCGGCGGCATGAAGGGAATCACCTGGACCCAGGTTGCCCAGTATGTCGTCCTGATCATCGCCTATCTGATTCCCGTTATTTTCATGAGCCTGCAATTGACCAACAGCCCGCTGCCGTGGCTATCCTATGGGGAACTTGTCGGGAAGATGGGCGAGCTCGACCGTGAACTCGGGATTTCCGAATACTTTGCCCCATTTACAAACGGAACGAAGTGGCAGTTCCTTGCGCTGATGTTCACGCTCATGTGCGGAACAGCCGGTCTGCCTCACGTTATTGTACGTTTTTACACTGTATCAACGATGAAAGCGGCGCGCTGGTCGGGCGCATGGGCCTTGCTGTTCATCGGACTTCTGTATTTGTCGGCACCTGCCTATGCGGCATTCTCCCGCTTCATCCTGATGACGAAAATCGCCGGCAGCGAAATCACGAACCTTCCTGCCTGGACAAAATCATGGATTGACACCGGGAAGCTGCAGCTGGCCGACGGCAATGGCGACGGCGTCCTTCAGTGGAATGAACTGATCATCTCCAATGACATCGTCGTCATGGCGACACCGGAAATCGCCAACCTTGGCGTGTTCGTCATCGGCCTTGTGGCAGCCGGTGCGATGGCGGCGGCCCTGTCGACAGCGGGCGGCTTGATGATCGCCATTTCCTCATCGTTCGCACATGATATTTTTTACCGTGTGTGGAAGCCGGATGCAACGGAGAAAACACGTCTTTCGGTGGCGCGCTGGTCAATTGTCATCGCGACCTTGCTTGCCGGTTTGATCGCGCTCAATCCGCCGGGAGCGATTACGCAGATTGTTGCCTGGGCATTCGCGATTGCGACCGGAACCTTCTTCCCGGCGCTCGTGCTCGGGGTCTGGTGGAAGCGTTCCAATTCGCAAGGTGTCATCGCCGGCCTGCTCGTCGGTTTGGCGGTTACACTCGGCTATATTTTCGCCGCCAAGTACGGCGGATTCACGATTCTTGGCATCATTGATACAGGAGCCGGCGTATTTGGTGCGGCTGCGGCCTTCCTGACCAATATTGCCGTCTCGCTGGCAACGCCGGCTCCATCGCAGAAGCTTCAGGAAGAAGTGCTTGACCTGCGCTATCCTGAGCAGATGACCTATAAAAATGGCGACGTGTGGATGAACACCGATGAATCCGCCAAATTATAAAAGGCTGCTGGAGGCTGTGCAGTTCCATCCCCTTTTTCAGGGGCTGGAACAAAGCACGGCCCTTTCCCTTGTCTCGGAGTGCGAGCTGAAAACGTACGGCAGGAACGAAACGATGCTGGAAGCGGAAGCGCCGCGTCAGGGCCTGATGCTTCTTTTAAAAGGAGTAGCCGAGGTGACGGTCGAAGGCGGCGAAGTGCTCGAAGTGGTCCAGAAAGGCGAGATGATCGGATTTTCTTCGCTGGCAAGCTTCCTTGGCGCCGCCCCGCCCGATGAAAAGCCTTCCCATACCGTGCAAGTGCGGACAGTCGAGGAAGTGGAGGCCCTGCTGATTCCGTTTTCGGTTCTGGAAAAAAGATGGGAGGACCAGAATGTCCATGACTATCTGCTCGGGCAGGTTTCGGTCCGGCTCAAGGATGTCTACGGCTCCCTCGCTGAGCAGGTAAAGCTCGCGCGCGCGTTTAGCGAAAAAGATTCGCTTATTTTAAGGGTGCAGGATATCATGACCACCAGCCTGGCTAGGGTCGCTCCGGAGACGGCTGTCCAGGAAGCGGCAAGGCTGATGTCGGAGCAGCGCACCAGCTCGGTGCTGGTGATGGAGGGGGACGAGCTAAGAGGCATCATCACTGAGCGCGATATCGTCCAGCGGGTCGTCGCCAGGGGAGAGCACCTATCATCCCCGGCGAAAGCGGTCATGACGCCGGCGCCGGTCACGGTTTCCCGCTTCGCCTATTTTTATGAAGCGATTTCCGACATGCTGCTGAAAGGGATCAAGCATCTTCCGGTGGTGGATGGTTCCCGGACGATAGGGATTGTCACATTGTCCGATTTATTCCGTAAAAAAAATGCCGGTGTACTTAGTACGATTAAAAGAATCGAAGCCTGCGATGAAGCGACGCTCCAGGAAATCAAACCTGCGATCTATGAAATCACCGATACGCTCATCAAGGAGCAGGTGCCGGTTTTCACCCTGCTTGATGTGGTGACAAGTCTCTACGACCGTGTGGTGGCGCGGATTGTGGACCTTGCTGCTGAAAATCTGGGCAGAAGGGATGCCGGGTTCGCCTTTTTCCAGATGGGCTCTAGCGGGCGAGGCGAGCAGTTCATGCTCACCGACCAGGATCACTTCCTTGTCTATGGAGAGGGCGGTGATCCTGCCTATTTTAAAAAACTGGGAAGCGAGATTACGAGATTGTTTGAAAAGGCGGGCTATGCCCGCTGCGAGGGGAGGATGATGGCAAGCGAGGAAGAGTGGCGCGGGTCGATTGGGCAGTGGCAGGACCGGGTGCGGCAGTGGATGCTGCAGTCGACCAATGAAAACCTGCTGGCGGCACAGAACTTCTTCTCTTACCGCTTTGTCGCCGGGGACAAGGACGTTGCCCGGAAGCTGGAGGAAGGTGTCAGGGAGCTTTTGGGCCGCTCGAAAATCTTTTTGTTCCGCCTTGCCCAGGAGGAACGCACCCAGGTCATTCCCGAGCTGGACCAGCCAATCCGCTCATTGTTTAAAATCGGCCGGAAAAGCATCGACATGAAAAAAGAAGTGCTGTTTCCGTATCATCACAGCCTGCAGATTCTTGCGCTGCTGCATGGTGTGCTGGGCGGCACGCCGGTGGAGAAAACCGGGTTGCTTGTGAAAAAAGGGGTGCTGATCCCGGCGTTCGCTGCCGACCTGAAAGCCGCCTCAAGCCAGATTCTCTCCTTATATATACGCATGCGCTGGGAAGGAAAGGGAACGGTCCTCCAGTTTGCCGCCCTATCCACCAGGGAGAAAGATGAGCTGATTCTCAGCCTGAGGACCCTGGGCGAATTGCAGAGCATGGTGTTTGCGAGGTTTCCGCTATAAAAAAGATGCCGGGGAGGGGGTCCGGCATCTTTTATCAGGCAATGGCCTGTATCCAGCTTGATTGGTTTAGTGGGAAACCTCTTTCGATGAAGCCTTATCCTTGGCGGGCTCATCATCAGAAACCAGGTCCCTGGTCGATTTCTTGAATTCCTTG
Organism: Mesobacillus campisalis; assembly: GCF_000986785.1. Lineage (GTDB taxonomy): Bacteria > Bacillota > Bacilli > Bacillales > Cytobacillaceae > Mesobacillus_B > Mesobacillus_B campisalis. Next base: position 24,031 of record NZ_LAYY01000005.1, read on the forward strand.
AGAGTGGAGCCGACCGCGCGGCCAAGCTCGGGCAGCTTCGATGGGCCGAAGATGATCAACGCAATCACAAGGATGAGAATCAATCCGGGTACGCCGATGTTTTGGAACAATGCTGTTGCCTCCTTTAAATCGCTTGTTTTGTCATGATTCGCTGCTGTGTGTAATTGAAAAGCTTATATTTCGCCTGATTGCAGCAAATCCGGCAGCTTTTTTCCTGGCCGGTAAATTCCTGTTCGCTGATGGATTGAACGTGCGGGAGGTCCATCATTTTCAGAGCCTCTTTTACATGCTTGGGGCAAACCAGGATCATGGGAAATCTCCTTCCATCATTAAAAAATCAGAGGTGCAGGCGAGAGGGGGGTGCCTGCACCTCTGGAGGGAACACTAGGTTACTTGAAGTGCCCGCCCTGAACGGCTACCAGGCAGGAACGCCCGAAAGACTGGCCAGGGTACGGATTCCAGGTAGAAGGATGCTGGACATCCAGGAACAATGTGGTTTCGTCAGGCGTAAGCCAAGGTCCGGTCACTTCGCAGCCTAGCGGGCCGGAAGCGAACTGGTGCGGCTCGCCGTAATTCTTTCCGTCTGTCGGAATCATGAAGACGCCGCAGTTTTTATAAGCTGCATAGACATTGTCTTCGGTTGCGCTGAAATCTTCAACGACCCAAAGATTGCCCTTGCTGTCGAAGTGAAGGTTGTCAGGGCAGGTAATGCCGCTCTGCTGACCGCCCGCGATAAACACTTCGAATGTAAAATTGTCACTTCCATGATCTTCATTTTCAGGAGCAAACCGGACAATCTGGCCATGGAAGTTCCCGTGTCCAGAGTTGTTGGTCAGGGCAAGGAATACGCTGTTGTCATGCGGATGGATTTCAACATCTTCCGGACGGTCCAGTTTCGTTCCGCCGACTGCTTTCGCTGCCAGGCGGGCATTGGCGAGAACATCCGCCTGATCGTCGAACTGGTTTTGCAGAACAGTATTTGTTGCATAGTCAAGAGCAATCCACTGCTGTTTGCCAAGGTTGGCGACATACAGGGTGCCTTCTTCGAGGATATCGAAGTTTGCTTCACGGTTGCCCGGGTTGAACTTCTTCTTGCTGATAAACTTATAGAAGCACTCATCGCCTTTGTCATCTCCCATGTATACGACGACGCGGCCATCCTTGGTCAGGCCCATCGCTGCATTTTCATGGGCAAAGCGGCCAAGAGCTGTATGTTTGCGGACTGGTCTGCTTGGGTCGAAAGGATCCACCTCGACTACCCAGCCATAATGGGAATTATCGAAGTTCGGCCATCCATAGGAGGAGCCGTACTCGGTGTTTTCCTCGCAGGAAAGCGCCGTATTCCACAGCGTACGCCCGCCGCTGCAGTTTCCGAGGGAGCCTTCCACAGAGGTTGCGCCGTTGACAGCCTTGCTGCCGCGCGCCGGTCCTGTCAGTTCAATTTTGGTTGTGCCGTCCACACGGCGGTTGTACTTATCATCCTGAATCAGTTTCCATTTGCCGTTTTCTTTTTTAACATGAATGACGGAACCGCCGACCGCTTCTTTTTCCAGCTTTAAAAGATCGGGATAGTTTGCGAGATTTTCTTTCTTGAAGTTTGCAGGATTGATTCCGAGCATTTGCATGTAGTTTTCCGGCTCAGGGAATTCATGGTTGACCCAAATCAGACCTTCCTCCGAATTCGTTCCGCCCTGCAGGCTGTCAATCGGAAAGTAGACTGTCAGGTCGGCTGCATCCCCGAATATTTCACCCTTGGAGTTAATTTTGTCTCCATAGGAGGCGACGATATTGTATGTATAGCCATTTGGAAGCACCAAGTCGTTTTCCCATGTACGGTTCAGCGGTTTGAATGGCGTCGTCAGGGGCTTTACCTTCCCTGAAGGCTTTCCATCCATTAAGTGGTTGGCTGTCATTGCGTGCCCGGTTAGCGCGCCAATTCCTGAAGAGGCAGCGACCAATGCAGCTGTACTGCTTCCCACATATGTTAAAAATAATCTGCGATCCAAAGTTCCCCAGCTCCTTACTGTGTGTTTGTATCTATCACAACTATCATTCTATTTATCCATGGTACTAATGTTAATAAAGCTGGTGTAAAGATTTGTAAAAGAAAAATGAAAATGTGAAATTAGTGTAAATTCATAGTTTTGGTCAAGGAGGCAGAAATGTTCTTTCAGCGTAAAACCATCCACTGTCCTGTGTCTTACGGGGGTCTTCCGTTGTCTACTTCGGTCGAGGAGCTGTCATTTGTGGTGTTTGATACAGAAGCGACCGGATTCCAGGTGGCTGGGGAGGACCGACTGATTGAAATCGGGGCGGTCCATGTACAAGGGATGGAGGTCATCGAAGAGGATGTATTCCAGACCTATGTGAACCCGAAACGACAAATTTCTCAGGAAATAACGCAGCTGACGTCGATTTCGATGGAAAAAGTCGAACAGGCGCCTGAGGCATCCGAGGCGATTCTTTCCTTCTTTGATTATGTGGAAACGCGGCAGGCCGCCTGCCTGGTCGGCCATTATGTCAGCTTCGACAGCCTCGTGCTGAAGCATGAATTGAAACGGGGAAACAAGAACCTGAAGGGGCTGCAAACCCTGGACACGCTCAACATGATCGGCTTTATTGCCCCCTCGTACGATATGCGCGACCTTGAACGATATGCCATGGCCTTTGGAACGAGGATCTACGACCGCCACAGCGCCCTCGGCGACGCCCTCACCACCGCCTACCTGTTCGTGGAACTCCTGCGCCACTTCAAAGACCGCGGCCACACCACCTGGGCCGACCTCCTCAAAGGGTGCACCCTATAAAGCATTAACCCACCGCGGGTCAGGCACCCTTTAGCACTGCACCGCACCCGGGGTCAGGCACTCTTTAGGGAGATGAAGTGATTGGTGTTCCTTCTAAAATGAGTAAATTTTCTGAATAAATTTGATGATTCGTTGTCCTTCTTGTGTTTTTTGTGCATATATCCTTATCCAAGCTAATAGAATGGTTACAAACCTGTCAAAGAGAGTGTTTGAGGTGAGGAGTCGTTTGCAGAGTATGTGAATTCAGCCGGAGACATGATTATTTGCAGTAGGTGAAGAAGGCCGGGCCTTCTGCCGCACCACAAGTTCCTTTGTGCGGAATCAGTAGTTTACGAGGGTAAGCGGGTCTCATTTCACACTTCTCACATCCAATTTAGGGAGGGCGAGTGGTGTGCACGATTACATCAAAGAGAGAACCATCAAGATTGGAAAGTATATCGTGGAGACGAAAAAAACGGTTCGCGTCATCGCGAAGGAGTTTGGCGTGTCCAAAAGTACAGTCCATAAAGACCTGACGGAAAGACTGCCTGAAATCAACCCGGAGCTTGCGAATGAAGTAAAGGAAATACTCGATTACCATAAATCGATCCGCCACCTTAGGGGGGGAGAAGCCACAAAGCTAAAGTACCGGAAAGAAGAAAGGGAAGGAGAGCCTGTGAAGTAGAAAAGGACAGGGAGCAGGCAAGCAAGTACCATTGGAAACAAATAAGAGCCAAGAACAAAGCGGGTAGTATCTGCCAGGTAAAAGCAGATGGTGCGCGCTTTGTTTATTTTGGGGAGATGGGAGTTCCGGGCCGGGTCTTGTTGGTGACCGTCAGCCCCGGTTTCCTGTTTGTGCGGTCACTAATCCTCTCTCCAGGTGACCGGCAGCACCGATTTTCACCTGGACCGGTCACTAACCTCTGAAAATAGTCCTATCAATATCGGGATAGAGCTACTATTATCCTGCAACTTTTCGACCATTTTCGTGCGGGGGTGTCGAAAAATACCTATAAAATATCAAGTTTATTCCATTTTAAAGCGGGTAATTTAGGACTATACACCTAACTTTATCCAACTTTCCCGGGTAGTGTTTGCCTCGACTGGTGGATATTGTAAGATATTTATATACTAAGAGCCAATTTTCACTGAATATTCATTTTTATCTATTGCATTTTACATAATACGCAGAATGAGCAAAAAGCCAGGCTTCGTGGGAAACTGGGCAGCAGCATGGATACATTGGCCAGCGGGGAGAGATTGATTGTGATACTGACATTGTTTGACCGGGACAAAGCGTTCAACCTGGTCCTGCCGGAGCGGGTAACCGGAAGGTATGTGCTCACCACCGAGGACGAGGATGGGAATCCAATGGAGCTGATGGCCGTCGAGGCAGAGGACGGGCAATGGCATCTTAAATCCAATAAACATGCCTGCCTGAAAAATGAGCAGCAGGAAATCCTCGGCAAAACAAGGCTTGAGCCTTTCAAAACCTATACCATTCACCGGGGACATCCCCAGTCATCTTCAGCCCTTCTGTATGTGGAGCCGCCAACACAGGGCCGCAACCAATATACAAAGCATACGGCGATTGCCAATGTCATCAAAATTGGCCGCTCAAAGGAAAATCATATCTGTTTTTCCAACAAGCTGGTGTCCGGTTCACACTGCATGATCCACTATACTCCGGATGGACAAGCGGTCATCAGGGACCTCGACTCTTCGAATGGAACGTATGTGAACGGCGAGGCCATCAAGGAAAAGCAGCTAAAGGTTGGCGATGTGATTTTGATCATGGGCCTGAAGATCATCTTCAACGGCCGATTGCTAAGCCTGAACAATCCGCACGGCGCGGTATTTCTTGATAGCCGCGCGCTTGAGCCATTCCTGCCCGAAAAGCCGGTCATCGAAGAAGAAACAGAGCTGGAGGAATTCGGGCCGCCTCCCGAAAAGGAAGGCCTGTTTTACCGCTCGCCCCGATTCAAGCGCGACATCTCAACGGCGCTGATAAAAATCGACCCGCCGCCGCAGCAGCCGAACCCGGATGAAACGCCGCTCGCGCTCCTGATTGGGCCGTCGGTCACGATGGGGATGGCGTCACTGTTCACCGCCCTGATCATGATTCAGAATGTGACGAGCAACAACGGCGATATGAGGATGGCGCTGCCGATGCTGGTGATGAGCATCTCGATGCTGATTGGGACCGTTCTCTGGCCGATTCTAACGAAGAAGTATGAAAAGAAGAAAAGGCTCAAACAGGAAAAGCATCGCCAGGAAAAGTATTCGGCCTACCTGGAAGAAATGAAACACGTGATCGAGAAGGAATGTACCTACCAAAGCGAGATTCTCCATGAGAACCATGTGACGCTCGATAATTGCATCGGCAGAATCAAAAACCGCGAGCGGAACTTGTGGGAGCGGGGCATCGGCCAGGACGACTTCCTGAAAATCCGCCTTGGGCTCGGGAATCTGCCGCTGAACGCCGACATCCGCTATCCGGAGAAAAAATTCCAGCTTGAAGACGACAATCTCCAGGACGAGTTGTACGAGCTGGCTTCGGCGCCGAAAGTGCTGAAAAACGTCCCGGTCACCCTGTCGCTCATCGAAGACCGGATCACTGGCATCATCGGCAGCAGACCGGAAGTCAAAGACTTCGTCAAAGGCCTGATTTTCCAGCTTGCCTCGCTGCACAGCTATGACGAATTGAAGCTGGTGTTTTTGTATGACGACAGCGAGCAGGAGGACTGGAAGTTTGTCAAATGGCTGCCGCATGTGTGGAATGACAGCCATAACGTCCGCTTCATCGCCACCGATCCAAGCGAGGCGAAGGAGCTCTCCGCTTATTTTGAAAAAGAGATCGCCGCTGAGGGAGAGCAGCCTCAGCATACCGTGGTGCTCTCGATGAGCAAAAGCCTCGCCTCCAAGGCGGAATTGGTCAACCTGCTGTTAAAAGATAAAAGCATTGAAGGCTACAGCCTGATTGCTCTGTACGACGAGCTGCAAAACCTGCCGAAGGAATGTTGCAATGTCATCGAAGTGAATGGCAGGGAGTCGAAAATTTACGACAAAGACGACATCTCGGGCAAATACATAGGATTTCACGCAGAAGGTTTGAAGGAAGACGCCGAGGAGTTGGCTGTCACGCTTGGAAACATCCAGCTTGCCGTTTCCCAGGAAGCGTATGTGTTGCCGGAAATGCTCACCTTCCTCGAAATGTTCGGTGTCGGGAAGATTGAGCACCTGAATGCCTTGACGCGCTGGAAGGAAAACAATCCGACCGTGAGCATCGAAACGCCGATCGGCGTCGACAACTCCGGGGAGCTGTTCAAGCTTGACCTTCATGAAAAATATCATGGCCCGCACGGCCTGATTGCCGGGATGACCGGCTCCGGGAAGAGTGAATTCATCATGACGTTCATTCTGTCGCTCGCGGTCAACTACCATCCGGACGAAGTCGCCTTCATCCTGATCGACTATAAAGGCGGAGGCATGGCGAATGCGTTCACCGACCTGCCGCATCTTGCCGGAACGATCACCAACCTCGACGGAGCCGCAGTCAACCGCTCGCTCATTTCGATCCAGAGCGAGCTGAAGCGGCGCCAGAATATTTTCAGCCAGACAGGCCGTGACCTGGACCAAAGCAATATCGATATCTACAAATATCAGAAACTATATCGGGAAGGACTTGTCACCGAGCCGCTGCAGCACTTGTTCATCATTTCCGACGAGTTTGCCGAACTCAAGTCGCAGCAGCCGGAATTCATGGAGCAGCTCGTTTCCGCGGCGCGGATCGGGCGAAGCCTTGGCGTCCACCTGATCCTTGCCACCCAGAAGCCTTCCGGTGTCGTCGATGACCAGATCTGGAGCAACAGCAAATTCCGGATTTCGCTTAAAGTCCAGGAAAAAGCGGATTCCATGGAAGTGATCAAGCGCCCGGACGCAGCCGAGCTGTCGACAACAGGCCGCTTTTACCTGCAGGTCGGGTTCAATGAATTGTTCGAGCTTGGCCAGTCAGCCTGGGCCGGGGCTCCGTATTATCCGTCCGACAAGGTCGAAAAGTCGAAGGATGACAGCATCGTCGTCATCGATGAACTGGGCCGCGTCGTCAAAAGCGCGCGCATCGACCGCCGTAAGAACATCGCCGAGAATCCGCCGAAGCAGATCGACGAAATCACCGATTATCTCGCCCATTTGGCACAACAGGAAAGCATCTCGGTTCGTCAGCTGTGGCTGGAGCCGATTCCGGCGCGGATTTATCTGGATGAATTAAAGACTAAATATGCTCCGCGCCTTGAGCAGCAGCAGGCGCTTTCCGAAGTGGCTGCCGCCTCGGAAACCGAAATGCAAACTGCGGTGGGTACCGGAATGCAATCACCGACTGCGAGGACGAAGAACTTCATCCTCAACCCGGTCATCGGCGAATACGACGACCCGGCGAACCAGCGCCAGATGGTGATGAAGATGCCGATCACAAGGGACGGCAATGGCATCATCTACGGAGTGGCCGGCGGCGGGAAGACGACGATGATCGCAACGATGATTTATTCGCTGATGGAAGAGCACACGCCGGAGGAAGTGAATTTTTACCTGCTCGACTTCTCTGCGGAGACACTGAGCTGGTTCCGCGAAGCGCCGCATGTTGGCGATGTGATTCTTTCGCATGAAAGCGAAAAAATCAGCAATCTGATGAAAATGCTCGCCGACGAAATCGACACCCGCAAAAAGCTTCTCGGGATGTATGGCGGCGACTTTATGACCTACAACAAGCTTTCGGAGGAAGGCCTTGCGTCCACTGTTGTCGTGATCCATAACTATTCGGCATTCGCGGAAATGTACGAAAGCCAGGAAGAGCAGATTTCCTTCCTGACGCGCGAAGGCGTAAAATACGGAATTTATTTTATCCTTACTGCAAGCAATACCGGCGCCGTCCGCTACCGCCTGCTGCAGAATTTCAAGCAGCTGTACGTGCTGCAGCTGAACGACATGTCCGAGTATTCAGGAATCCTCGGCAGCACCGACGGCGTCTATCCGTCCAAATTCAAGGGCCGCGGCGTGTTTAAAACAGATGCCGCCTATGAATTCCAGACTTCCCTGATCACCAGGGAGACCAGCAATATGTACCAGTTCATCACCGACTATTGCCGCGAACTGGCAGCTTCGTGGAATGGCCCCGTAGCAAAGAGGGTGCCGATCCTTCCGGAAAAAGTGGACGCTCAGTACCTGCAGGGCGATTTGCTTGACCGCAGGGGCCGCCTCGCGGTTGGAATTGAAAAGAATTCGCTCGCTGTCAGCCGGTTTGATGTGAAAAATGAATACATTTCCGTCGCCGCTGCCACAAGCAGCGACCTGACAGCGCCGTTCATGCAAGGCGCGGCCGAAGCACTCTCGACGCTGCAGGACGGAAAGGTCATCGTCCTTGATGGCAGCCAGCAGTTTGTTTCCGACGAAAACCGGATATACGAGTATGCCGCGCAGCCAGCTCAGGTTGAGAGCCAGGTGGTGCAGCTGTTCCATGAGCTTGTGTACCGCAACAATACGAACAAGGACCGGATGGCGGAAGGACTTGAGCCGCTACTGTTTGATAAAATCACCATTCTGATCCACGCGTACAGCGAGCTTCTGCTCTCCCTGTCGCCTGATGCCCAGGATAAGCTCAAGGTCTTCCTTGAAAAAGGCAGCGGACTCAATGTCCATGTGCTCCTGTCTGACAGCAGCGACAGAATCAGCGGCTACTCGTTCGAAAGCTGGTTCAAGCAGCATGTATCGCTCAGCGATTTTATCTGGATCGGCAGCGGCATCGCCGACCAGTTCATCCTCAAGGCGAAAATCTCCACCGATATGTACGGCGAAGTTCCCGAAGGCTTTGGCTATGTAGTCGTAAAAGGCAAGCCGGTGCTTGTCAAAATGCTCGCGACATCGCTGGAGGTGGATGAGGAGGCTGTCTTTCACGGGTGAAATGAGGAGGTTCATGTTTCATGTGTAACAGTCAGATGCATCGATGATAGGCAGATGCGGCGACGGCTTTTGTACAGTGGCAGCCGGAAGCCCGCGGATGTCAGGTGAAGGAAGGTGAGGTTTCATGGATAAGGTGCTGGTCGAGGTGTATGTTCCGGCAGCGGAAAAGGAGTTTGACGTGTTCTTGCCGCTTGAAAGCAAGCTGTATGAAGTGCTCCACCTGCTGGCCGGGACGCTGACGGAGCTGTCGGACGGCCATTTTGCGGCCACTCCCGACACCATCCTCTGCGACCGCAGCAACGGGGAAATTTTAAACATCAACTCAACGGTCGGCGAGAACAGGCTCGCCAACGGGACGAAATTGATGCTGATTTAAAGGGCCGGGCACTAAAGCCTCCGCCCAGAAAGAGTAGGAAGGGTGCTATATGGGTCTAGCAAGAATCGCCATTATCATTATTTTAGTCATGATTGGGGGGACCGGCTGCATGCAGTCAGAAGGTGAGATTGTCAGCTACCTGGAAGAAAAGTATAACAGCAAGTTTGAGGTTGAAGGCGGCAAGGAAGGCAGTGACCTGTTCCCGGACATGTACGGGAAGGACCAGATCGTCGCCCATCCGGAGGGAGATGACAAGCTTGTGTTTTTGGCAGGGGAAAGCAAAACACAGGAAGGCGGCTTTTTTGACCGCTACCCGCTCGCCAAGTGGTCGAACGAGCTGGATGAAAAGTACAGCAATGCTGTCGCCAAAGAGTTTGGCAGCGATGCCCAGTTCAAAACACTGCTGTATGTCCAGGGTGACAATTACAGCTCCGAGATGATCGATATGCATGTGGAAGACTATTTTAAAAGCAACCAGGAAGCGCTCGTCACCTTGAACATCGGAATCAAGACGGCCGGCGAGCCGAACGTGGATGAGTACCTCGAAGGCATCTACTCCCTGCAGCAGCAGCTGAAGGAGCTTGGCGTCGAGAGCTATGGCGTAACCGTAGGGTTTGTGGATGAATCCGAAGACATTTCCGACTATATCCGCACCTCGAATGTGAACAACCTGCCATGGTCCAACCTGGATGCGAAGGTGTATGGAAGTATCATGATCGACAATCTGCTCGACATTCAAAGTCCGGAGCAAATAAAAGAATACTATGAACCAATAGAGGGGTGAGCGCATGTCCCTTGATCAACTGACAGATGAAGAAAAGCATGTCCTTTTGACCCTCTCGTATGTGGATTTGCCGAACAATCAGCGTCTTGAAGGCAAGAGTCTTGAGCAAATCTGGCAGACAGCCAAATACAATTTTGATGAAAAAGATGACACCTACCATACGCTGAACGATTTTATCACCAGCAGAAACTTTGAAAATTCGAATCTAAAAGGTGTCACACTTGTCGGGTATGAAAATTTCAACCCAAATGAAATGAACAATTCGCAGGGAAAATCGGACTCCGGTTTTGTCGGCTACGCCTTCAAAGATTCGGAGGATAATAGTGTCGCAATGTTCCGCGGCAGCGAATCGATGGGCAACTTCGGCCACCTGAAAACAGACTGGTCGTCCAACCTTGAAGCCGGGGTCGGCATCCCGATTCAGCAGCAGAACGAGGCGAACGCTTTTTACCGCAACTACATGGGGGACCTGGACGGCGAACGGCTCGTGCTTGGCCACTCAAAGGGCGGCAATCTTGCTTCCCATGTGTTTGTCGAGAACCTGGATGACAATGTGAAATCATATGTGATCAATGCGGCGCCCCTGTACTGGTGGGATTTGTCCGACCGGCAGAAGGAAGCGCTGAAAGGCGACCGGAATGAATTCATCGTGTTCAAGCTCGACCCGGTTTCGCAGCTCGGATATGTTCCCTATGTGGATAGAACTGTAGGGACGAAGCCGCGCGATTCGATTTTCCAGGTGTTCAATCCGTTTTATACGCACGGACTGGCGGCTGTGGGCGGCTTTGATCATAACGGCAATTTTTCACGCTCGGAAAAAGGGGCGAACTGGTCGCGGGACGGAATCAATTACCTGACCGCCGGGCTCGTGTTCGGCGCGTCGATGACCAATCCGGTTTTACTGAAAAAAGCCTCGATTTACGTGCAGAATGTGACGCCTTACATCATGGCGGCCGCGGCCAAGGGGCTGGCGCGCACGGCGAATTATCTGCGCGACGAGTCAATCAAGCTGGTGGCGAGGCTGCAGCAGATGAACCAGGCTCTGAAAAGCAGGCTGAATTCGTTCTTTGATGATGTAGCGAAAAAGGCTGCGGGGCTGGTCGCCGGGCTTGCCGGGCTGATGTCGGCGGGCAGCGCAAGTGCGGCCTACGTGGAGCCCGTGATTTCCGTCGACATCGGCCGGCTGAAGTATTATGCCGACCGCCTGCAGAACTTGAAGCGGCGGACTTCGCACCTGAACGAAATGATCGACAGCCTGTACTGGGAAGCCGGCATCCTTGGGCTGACCCATGTGCTGCGGGCTGACCTCAGCACGTCCTTTGACCACCGGATCACCCAGAGCATCTCCTACCTGAACAACACCGCCAACCTGCTGCAGCGCAATGAACGCTATCTTGCGCAGCAAGCCCATAGTGTGCGGACTTAAAGGAGGAAGAACGATGGAAGTGAAAAAAATGGACGCCAAGATGAAAGGCAAGGTGAACCGGATTATCTCCGAGTCCTACAGCATCGCCCGCGAACTCGAAGACATCGCCCAGGGCATCCAAAGCGAGTTTAAAGGCATCGGCTCGGCCCAATGCGCCTCCAGTTTGCGGAGTGCCGCGCAGAAATACCGGAACGTATCGAGTGAATTGCGGAGGATATAGGGAATCGGGGCTGCTTCTTGTGAAAATAGGACTGCGGGGAAGGAGATTTAGCTGAGATTGCACTTTTAATCCTGATTTTGGTGCATTTAATGCTGATTTTGTTGCATTTAATCCTGATTTGCGCACTGATAATCCTGATTTCCCCTGTTTTAATCCTGATTTTATCCAAGGAACGCAGAACCCCTATTTTAAGGAGGTGAAAAAAATGTCAAGATCGATCATGGTAGAACCATCACGGCTTGAGAATGCTGCCAACCGCATTGACCAGCAGGCGGCGGACTACGAGAGAACCTACAAGGCGCTTTTCAGCGAAGTCGAAGGAATGGGCGCGGCGTGGCAAGGGACGGATAACACCGCCTATGTCAGCCAGATCAAAGGCTTTCAGGATGACTTTGTCAAAATGACCACCCTGATGCGCCAGTATTCCGAGTTCCTGAAGCTCAGCGCGAAAACATACCGCGAAACACAGAATGAAGTCATCAACCAGGCACGCAGACTGTCCAACTAACCTGCAAGTCTATTACATAAAGAGGAGGTGGAACCTATGGCAGGAGAAGGCATTAAAATTACCCTCGGCGAGGTGAGCAATACCGCTGGCCAGATTCGCACCCTGAACCAGCAGCTTTCAATCAGGCTTGAGGAAATGAAAAAGGAAATGAACCAATTGGCATCAACATGGAATTCCGATTCGTCCAACACCATCCGCGGCAACTTCAACGCCCTCGCACCGCGCTTTGAAGAATATCGCCAGGTGGTCGACAGCTATGCGAAATTCCTCGACAACACCGTAACCAACTACAACCAGGCTGAGACAGCTATTAATAATAATGCGAGCTCGTTTAAGTAAAAAAGCGGAGGCGGCCGTTTAGCGCCGTATGGACTGGAGCACGGCGACTGAGATAAAGGAAACACGAAGAGCGTAGCGATTCGATGTTGACTTATCGTAGGGAGGCGGGCGAAGTCCACTAGGCGCTGGCCGCAGGAGCTAGACAGTAATCTTAATAGGCATCAACATGCAGGGCGCCGCCCAGGCGCTCTGCATGCCAAACAACAATGTGATGGAGTCGGATGATGATGATCAAACAAGTTAGCTTGACCCTGGATAACCAATTTTTATTTTATAAAAAAAGTGCACATGAAGTGGTCGACACGGCGAAGCTGGACTGGCTGCAGCGCAGCTCGATTCCGGGTATCCTGCCCTGCGTCGCGATCCAGGACAAGTTCATCCGCTATGACCTTGCTGGCGCAACGGCCCTTGCGCATACTCCTGTCATTATTGGCAGTTCCCTGTACAGCTTGCTTGCAAACATCGCGGAAACCCTGATGGAGGCTAAAAAGGCCGGCCTAGACACCGGCTGTTTTGTCATGAACAAAAACCAGGTCTTTATTGATCCTTTTTCAAATGCATTAGTTTTCATCTATCTTCCGGTAAAAAATAATTCCTTTGAAAAGGTATCACTTAAAGAATTTATCCAGGAACTCATCACCGTGGCTCCGTATGACGAAAACAGCGGCGCCAGCTTCTTTATCAAGCTGCATAACTATCTACTGTCGAGCGACAGCATCGAGCCGGAAGAACTGGCCGCCAAGCTTGGCGAATGGGCGTTGGACCCCGGCCTGCAGTTTGAACAGAACCACCACCGCTTCACAAGCGAGCCGAAGTACTACAGCCCGGGGAGTGCGCTGGCAGCGGTCATCCAGTTCAGCGAGGGTAGGTCAGATGCTTCTCAGACCGGTGAGGATGTTCAATCAAGCAAGCGCCCGTCAGCCGCGACTCAGCCAAGGGAGCGTCCGTCAGCCATCACTCAGTCAACCGAGCGTCCGTCAGGGTCCGCTCAGTCCACGAGGGACCCGGCAGCTTCCATGCAATCCAGCGAAAATACGGCTAGGCAGGAGTCACCATTGAGTGGCAGCTTTAAAGCAGAGGAAGACCTTCCCCAATATCCCGAAGACGAAGGCACCACCGTCCTCGGCGTCCAGCAGGAAGAGGAGGAAGGCACCACCGTCCTTGGCACTGCTATGAGCGCCCCTTATTTGCTGGCCGCCAACGGTGAAAAAATCTACCTGGACAAGCCCGTTTTTAAAATCGGCCGCGACCCGCTCCAGGCGGACTATACGAGGGACAACCTGGTCATCGGGCGGGTTCATGCCCTGTTTTTAACCCAGAATGGCGAGTATTTCTTCGAGGACAATGCCTCGAGGAACGGCAGCTTTATCAACGGCGTCAAGGCAGAGCCACAGCAGAAAATCAAAATACGGCATGAAGACTGTATCAAACTTGCAAACGAGGAATATATATTTCGCTTGTTTTAGAAGACTGTTTTAAAGGAGGAAGAAGGATGGCATTCCAAATGGCCTATCACACCGACATTGGCATAAAAAAGAAAAGCAATCAGGATGGGCTGCTGATGAAAACGGCGAAAACTCCTGAGGGAGAGGTCGGACTGTTCGCGATTTGCGACGGCATGGGCGGCCTTTCGCACGGGGAGCTGGCGAGCGCCACCGTCATCAGGGGATTGTCGGACTGGTTCGACCAGGAACTGCCAAACCTCCTCCGGGAAAAGCAGGAGCGCAGCATCATAAGCGGGCTCCAAACCTGCATCACCGCGCTGAACGATAAAATCTTCAGCTACGGAAAGGCGCGGAACATCCAGCTTGGGACCACCTTGTCCGCACTAATGGTCGTCTATTCCCGCTGCTACATCATCCAGGTGGGCGACAGCCGGATCTACTCCATCTCCTCCGGCGTCACCCAGCTGACGAAGGACCAGTCGCTCGTTGCCAGGGAAGTCGAGCGCGGCAACCTCACGGCGGAACAGGCGCGCCGGGACCCTCGGCGCAACATTCTGCTTCAGTGCATTGGCGCGACAGAGAACCTCGACATCACGATCACGGAAGGACTTGTGGAGGACCAGGCCTATTATTTACTCTGTACCGACGGTTTTTACCATGAAATTCAAGCCCGTGAGCTCGCCGAAAGTCTCCAGCAAGGACAGTTTTACAGTGAAAGCCAGCTAAAAGTGAAGCTTGTGGAGCTGGTGGAGCTGGCAAAAGGCCGCCAGGAAACCGACAACATCTCGGTCATCGCGGTGTCCAGCACGCAGAAAAGAGGGGAAACAGCGTGATTAAGATTGGCACAGTGATTGATGAACGATACGAAATCCTCAAGGAAATTGGCCGCGGCGGCATGAGCGTCGTTTATCTCGCGATGGACAACAGGCTTAACAAATCGCTTGTTGTCAAGGATATCCGCAAGCGGGCCAACAGCAATAACGAGCTTCTGATCAACTCCCTGGTTGTCGAGGCCAATATGCTGAAGAAGCTCGACCACGGCGCCCTGCCAAGAATTTACGACATCATCGATTCCGCAGGCGACATCTATGTGGTGATGGACTATATCGAGGGCGAATCATTAAAAGAAATGCTCAACCGCGAAGGCAGGCTGAAGGCAGTGGATGTGATCGACTATGCCCGCCAGCTCAGCCATGTGCTTGGCTACCTGCATTCCCGCAAGCCGCACCCAATCGTCTACCGCGACATGAAGCCGGACAATATCATGCTCACGCCGGAAGGAAAGATCAAGCTGATCGACTTTGGGATTGCCCGCGAATACAAGAGCGAGAATTCGACAGACACGACCAACCTTGGCACAAAAGGCTATGCGGCGCCAGAACAGCTGTCCGGCAAGCAGACCGATGCCCGCACCGACATCTACAGCCTTGGCGTCACGCTTTACCATCTTGTTACCGGCAAGAGCCTGAGCGAGCCGCCGTTTGAGGTGAGGCCGATTCGCCAGTGGGACCCGTCTCTTCCCGAGGGGCTTGAGCACATCCTCCTGAAGTGCACGCAGTCCGAGCCGGCAGACCGCTACCAGAGCTGCGAGGAGCTCAGCTATGACCTTGAGCATATTGAAAGGCTGACACAGGGCTATAAAAACAGGCTGATCAAGCAGCTCGGACTGTTCCTGATTCCTGCCGTGCTGTTTTTCGCGTTCTCGACCACCTCGGTGCTCGGCTACCGCGGCATGAAGAACGAGCAGTTCCAGGATTATATGGGCCTCGTGAGCTCCTCGAGCCTTGCGCTGATGGAGGGCAGGGAAACGGAGGCGGCGGAACTGCTGGAGAAGGCGATCACCTCGGTCGACAGCCACAGGCCGGAAGCGTACATCTACCTGCTCGATTTTTACCAGAACCGCGGTGAAGTAGACATCGGCCTCGAGAAAATTCGCGCGTATATCAATGATAAGTATGGCAATGTCCATAAAAATGATGCTGTCCTTTTCAAAATGGGGATGACCTATTTCGACGCCAAGCGCGATTATCCGACGGCTTTACGCTATTTCCAGATGGTGAATGAAAAGAAGATTCCGGATGCGAAATACTACAAATCGCTCGCGGCTACGATGGGAACGCTCAGCGTCGACTATGAAAAGTTCGCCGACGACCTCCTTGAATTCCATGAATTCAACGACAGTCTGCCCAATGATGCGAAAAAGCTTGAAAACTACAATTCTCTGGCGAACATCTATCTTTCTTATAAAAGCCAGCTTCCCGACGCCAACACAGAAGCGATCGACATTATCCACAAGGCGGACAGGATCCTGGACCAGCTTGGCCAGGAGCAGCTGCAGTTCAAATATGAAATGCAGTTCGAGCAGAAGCTGGCGCAGGCCTACTACAGCCGCGGCGTAAATACAAAGGATGTGACGGCGGCAAATGAGGATTTCGAAGCCGCCATCGGGCACTACTACAACCTGCTGGACCTGAATGCGCCAAACGAGGAGGACATTCTCGGCAGCATCGGCACCATCCACCAGGAGATGGGAAACCATGCCCAGGCGGCCGAGCAATTCTCCTCGGCGCTTAAAAAATATCCAGACAGCATCTCCCTTTATGTGAAGCTTGGCAATCTCCAGCTCGACATCCAGCAGCTGAAGGAAGAGCCGAAGCGCAGTTACACAGAAGCCAGGAAAACCTATGAACAGGCCGGTAAACTGGAAGGCGCCCAGGAGAATGAAGCCTATAAAAAATGGACGCGCCGGATGAAGAATCTCGGAATCATCGAATGATGGAAAGAGGCTAGCACAATGGACTATCACATCCTGTTTTATGGAGGCATGGCGGGGGCGCTGGTCGCTCTCATCCTGGCAGTCTTCCTTTATATAAAACTCAATATCCCGCAGGTGATGAAGGACCTGACAGGCATCTCCCTCCCAGGAGCGGCAAGAATCGCCAGCCGCCAGAAATTCGCCGAGGCCGAGCAGACAGGCAGGATTACCAACGAAATCAAGCTGCGCAAAGATGTGGATGTATCGGCGGCTGAGCGGACCCTGACGATGGAGAATCAGCAGAAGCACACCTCCACCCACAATCTCGGCCAGGGATCCGCCGCAATGACACGGCCTTCCGCCGTCCAGCCGGCAGCAGCCCTGGCGGCGACATCCCTGCTTACTCCAGGTGAAAAGAAGGAAGCAGGTGACACGGTGCTGCTTGAGCATGCGGGAGGTATGGAGAGCAATGAGGCGGAGGAAACCACTTTGCTGCAGGGCATCCAGGCTGGCCTGCAGCGTCCTGCAGCTTCGCACGTGGAGGAAACAACCTTGCTTCAGGATAGCCAAGGAGACCGGGTCCAGCCTGGAGCACCTCTCGTGGAAGAAACGGCGCTGCTGTATGATTCTTCCAAGGTTGAACGTGTGGAAGAAACCGTGTTGCTGGATGGTTCTTTCAATTCAGAGAATGCCGCGGAAACCGCCCTCCTGCAGGAAACGGAATTACTCAACGAAACCAGTTCGCACCACGAGCCTGCGGAGACGGCCCTCCTGTCAGACATCGAAGAAACGGAGCTGCTGACACCGGCGGCAGAAACGGCCCTCCTCACAGACATCGAAGAAACGATGCCTCTGTCACCAACAACGGTGCTCACGCCTATAGAGGAAACAACCCTCTTGGCGGCGGCAGCTCTGGAAGAGGAGCAGGAGCTTTATTTTAAAAAAGAAGTGGACATTATCGTGGTCCACACGACGACGATCATTTAAAAGGGGAATCAGAATGATGCTTGCGATGTTTAGAAAAAACAAGGTGCTTGTGGTGGTTTGTGCGGCGCTTGTCCTGCTGTCCGGGGTCTTGCTCCGCGACAATCCGGCGTTTTCGACAAAAACGGGGATTGACCGCTACATCCTTTTCAACGGCCAGTCATGGAACATGGACACAAGCTTCAACCAAAACTGGCTGACAAGCGAAGACACCATATCCTTCACGGTCGACCTTGAGGACGATTATGAAAATAAATTCGCCAACGCGAAGGAAGGCGAAGAAGCCCAGCCGGTGGAAACACCGTTCACTGTTACCGCCTCCCATGAAGGGGAAGCCGTTACGGTGCCGGCACCGGTCAAGGATGACAATTTTAAAGGTAAATACAATGTGAACATTCCTTTTACAAAAGAAGGCACCTTGGACATACATATTGACATACCGGAAAACAACAGCTGGGACGCCGATGCTGCCTCGGCGGATTTCAAAGTGACAAGGGATGGCGCCGCCCCGGCGATCACCCTGCCTGGCAACCTTGACGGCACGCTGTCCACGAAGGCTGTCACCGTCAATATGAGCATTGAAGACGCTCATTTCGATCCGCAGAATGTGCAGCTGAGCGCGACCCGCTACGGCAGCGATATCCCTGTGTCAGCCAAGTGGGCCGGGAAAGATGGCGCCTATCATGGCTCTGTCACCTTCGAGGAGGACGGCGAATACAGTCTGAGCCTCTCAGCCATTGACACTGCCGGCAACAAGAGCAAAGAAAAGAGCGTTTCCTTCTCGATCCGCACGAAAGGTCCGGACCTGCAGGTGACCCATAACGACAAGCCTGTCGAGAGCGGAGGCTTTTATGCAATTGACAGCATCGGTCTTTCTGTGGACAGCAACATCAAGCTGTCGAAGACGGAAGCCGTGATCATCAGTAACGGCACAGCCGAAACGAAGGCGCTCACTCTTTCGCCGAACGGGCGCGAAGCCAAGCTTGACGGTGGATACTATTTTAGTGAGGATGGAACCTACGAAATTGCCGTGAGTGTGACCGAAAGGCATGCGCTCGGCCAAACTCATGACCTTGCTCCGATTGTGCTGCATATCGACCGCAAGAATCCTGAGTTCAAGGTCGAAGGCGCCGCCGACCAGGAGAATTATGATGAAAAGAAAGAAGTGGCCATCACCGCGCTTGACGAGAATTTCTCCAGCGGAAGTGTCACTGTTACGCGCACCGGTTTTAATGGTGTGGAAAAAGAAGACAGCTACAAGCTGGATGGAAGCGGCAAGGCCACATTCAAGGCCGACCGTGACGGCTTGTATGAAGTGACAGCCAAGGCGGCTGACAAAGCCGGCAACAAGGCTGAGCAAAGCTTTTCGTTCACAGTGGACACCGGCGCACCATCTGTCTGGCTGTCCGATGAAAACATTGATGGAAAGTACCTGAATAAAGATAAAGATCTCACCATCTTTGTCCAGGATTTTACCCTGAAATCGAAGCCGGTTCTCAAGGTGAAGAAGGACGGCGAGGAATACCTGACAACCGAACTGGACAGATTCTTTTTCCGCTACTCGAAGGCCCTTTCCTTCAAGGAAGATGGCGTGTACGAGCTGGAGCTGAGTACGGTTGATTATTTTAACCGCGAATATACGCTTGGTCCGATTTCGTTCACAATGGACCAGACTGCACCGGAGTTGAGCGTCGCAGGCGTCAAGGATGGCGAGCTGTATGGCGGACCGAAGACAGCGGAAATCAAGGCGGAGGACAAGAACCTTGTGCTGGAAGAGACGCTGCTGAAGGTGACCCGCAACGGCAAAAAACATCTGGAAGCAGCCGGTGAGGATGCGCTGCAGAATCACGAGTTCAAGGAAGATGGCGAATATGTGCTGACTTTTGAAAGCACGGACAAAGCCGGCAACAAATCGGTAACTGGCCCGATTTCGTTCGGCATCGACCAGACGCCGCCGGAGCTTGGCATCACTGGCGTGGACAACGGCGAGCATTACCAGAAGCGTGAAGCGGTGCTGACGGTCGTGGACCAGCGTGTCGACCTGAAGAAAACAGAAGTCGAAGTGAAAAAGGACGGCGAGCCTCAGGACCTTGGCAAACTTAAATGGGATACAAGCAAACTGGAGAACGGCCTTTGGGAAGCAAAACTTGCACTCAGCTTTGAAGAAGAAGGCGACTACGAGCTGACTCTTCATGCTGCCGATGAAAAAGAGAATGCCGCTGAAAGCATGAAGCGTACGTTCACCATTGACCACACTGCCCCTGTAATCAGCCTGGATGGCATTGACAAAGATTTCATCCAGGAAGGCAAGACGCTTGTCATCACAGTGGACGAGCATAATTTTAACCACAATAAAGTAACTGTTTCGGCTACGAAAAACGGCCAGAAGCATGATCTTGGAAAATGGGAGAATACCGGTGAAATTTCAAAGCTGAACCATACGTTTAAAACCGATGGCGACTACGAAATCATCGTCTCTGCCGAAGACAAGGCCGGCAACAAGGCCGAGAGCAAGAGTTTAAAGTTTACGGTCGACAATGTGAAGCCTGTGATTGAGATTTCCGGCGCGCAGAATGGCTCCTATTGGAAGAGCAGCAGGAAAGTAAGCATCTCCGTGAACGAGCATAATTTTAAAAATAATGCCGTGGACATCTCGGTCACAAGGAAGGCCAACGGCGAGAAGAAGGCCTATGACATTGGCACGTGGTCCAATACGGGCAAGGTGTCGAGCATCTCCCACGAGTTTGGCACTGACGGCGAGTATGAAATTACGGTCACAAGCGTCGATGCCGCCGGCAATAAGGCTGACAGTAAGAAGCTGCTGTTCACGATTGATCAGGTAGCGCCTGAGCTGGGCATTGCCGGTGTGGAAGACGGCGAGGACTATCGCACGAATAAAACGGTCACGTTCAAGGCCAGCGATATCAATCTGGATCTGGGCAAAGTGAACCTGAATGTCTCCCGCAACGGCCAGGCCTACAATGTTGGCAATTTTAGGCTGACAAGCGCTTCGACCGCGGAACTCAGCTTTATGTTTAAGGAAGAAGGCAGCTATGTGCTCAACCTGCGGGGTGCCGACAAAGCCGGAAACGAAACGGTTCATAAGCGGATTGCGTTCATCGTTGATAAAACGACGCCTGTTGTCGCCATCTCTGGCGTTGAGGATGGATCGTTTAACCCGGCAGCAAGGAATGTGACTGTTTCGGTTGATGAACTGAATTTCAGCACCAACAACGTTTCCATCGCTGCCACGAAGGATGGCCGGAATTTTAGCATCGGCTCATGGAAGAATACCGGCAAGGTTTCAAAGCTGAGCTACAATTTTAACCGAGACGGCCTTTATACGCTAAGCTTGACGTCCACGGATAAGGCAGGCAATGGCCCGGCCGTGGAGAAGAAGACCTTCACAATCGACACCGTCAAGCCGGCGATCGAGATCACCGGCGTCGAGAACAATGCGCACTACAATGTGAATAAAAATGTAAGTGTGGCGATTACCGACCTGAACCTGGATGTCAACAGAATCACCGTGACGCGCAATGGCGCAGGCTATAATCCTGGCGGCTTCTCTGTCAGCGGAAATGTCGCATCTCTGAGCCATGCGTTCAGCACGGAAGGCGAATACCGCATTCTTGTGGAGGCGACCGACAAGGCGGGCAACTCCCACAGCGCGAACATGACGTTTACCATTGATAAAACAGCACCGGTGATTACGCCGAAATTCAAAGGCCAAAACCGCGTGATTAAAAACGGCGAATTCATCAACGAAGTATTCACGCCAGAGTTCGCGCTTGACCAGCGCGATGACAGCATCGTCTCGGTTACGCTGAACGGCGGCAGCAATCTGGGCGCCAATGTTCCGGTGGCATCGCGCGAAATGAAGTACACCTACAAGGTGCTGGCGCGCGACAAGGCGGGCAATGAAAGCACCCAGGAAATTTCGTTCACGCTCGATACCACCAAGCCTGCCCTGAACATCACCGGCGTGCTCGATGGCTTTTTCAACAACACCATCGCGCCGCGCGTGACGTATTCCGATTTGCATCTCGACAGCAGCAAGACCTCGGTCACCCTGAACGGCGCGCCGTTCGTCAATGGCACAAGGCTTGAGCGCGAGCAGGATTATGTGCTGAAGGCCGTTGTCACGGACCTGGCGAACAATGTGTCATCGCGGACGATTGTGTTCACGATTGATAAAACAGCCCCGGTGATTCAGTTCAAGGAGCCGATTTCGAACCTGTATTTTAATGAAGATTTGATTCCGGAGCTGCTGATTGAAGACCTGAACGCGTATGATATCATCGCGATGCTGCTGAACGGCGAGCCATACGAGCTTGGCGACCCGATCACCGACGAAGGCAAGCATGTGCTCTCCTTCGAGGTCAAGGACAAGGCTGGCAACATCCAGCAGCTGAGCGTCGAGTTCATCCTCGACAAAACGGCGCCGAAGGTCATCTTTGACGGCGTCCAGGAAAACCGGCAGTACCGCGATCCGGTCTCCCTGTCGATTTACCTTGATAATCCTGAGGACAAGATTAAAAATGTGATGATCAATGGCGAAATGTTTGATGGCGATGTGGTTGAGGAAGACGGCCGCATTGTGATCAAAACGACGCTGACTGATGTGAAAAAATATGAAGTCGCGGTAACCGCCTACGACGAAGCGGGCAACGAAACCGTGAGCACCATTCCGTTCGAAATCATCGAAAAAGGCGCTCTCGTCAAGCTGTACGAAAACAAGCCGCTGTTCACCGGCACCATCGCCGGACTGGTCGGCGCACTAGTGGCCGCCTCCGTGCTCTTGTGGCGGAGACGGAAAACAACGGTCGTCGAAGAAGAATAGAGGGAAAGAGGAGGGACAGATAGTGCTGTTCCTCTTTTTGTGCGGTTAATGCGTAAAAAGATTTTATCTACACAGCTTGAGGCGAAATCTGCACAAAGTGAGTTTTATCTACACAACTTGAGGCGATATCTACACAAAGAGAAATTTTATCTACATAACACGAGGTGATATCTACACCAAAGGAATTTATCTACACAACCCGGGGCGATATCTGCACAAAAACATTTTATCTACACCACACGTAAAGATATCTACACAAAAACCATTATATCTACACCACACGATAACAAATCTCCAAAACAGAGCCAGTTTCAAGCAAGATAAATTTCAACAAAAACATCCCGACAAATCACAACAGCAATTGACAAATATTTGTGGAAGATAGTTACTATTTTCCTACCGTTATGGTAAAATAAACAATTAGGGTAGAATATGGTTCGCAGATAGCAGCCGCGACTGAAACGAATGAAATCCTTGTCTATGTTTGTGTGGCAGAGGGGAGGATGGAACAGCCGCAGCCTGCCGTTTGTTCAAGGAGGATTAAGTTTAATATGTTAGCAAGGGATATTGGAATTGACCTTGGTACAGCGAACGTGTTGATTCATGTAAAAGGCCGTGGGGTTGTTTTAAATGAGCCGTCTGTCGTGGCAATTGATAAAAATACAAACAGGGTTTTGGCAGTAGGCGAGGAGGCGCGCCAGATGGTGGGGCGCACACCGGGGAACATCGTGGCGATCCGCCCGCTTAAGGACGGGGTCATCGCCGACTTCGATGTGACCGAAGCGATGCTGAAGCATTTCATAAACAAATTGAACGTAAAGGGGCTTCTGTCCAAGCCTCGCATCCTGATCTGTACTCCGACGAACATTACAAGCGTCGAGCAAAAAGCGATCAGGGAAGCAGCCGAAAAGAGCGGCGGCAAGAAGATTTACCTTGAAGAGGAGCCAAAAGTGGCCGCAATCGGTGCCGGAATGGATATTTTCACACCGAGCGGAAACATGGTCGTCGACATTGGCGGCGGTACAACGGATGTGGCCGTGCTTTCGATGGGGGACATCGTGACCTCTTCGTCGATTAAAATGGCCGGTGACAAATTTGATGCCGAAATCCTCAACTACATCAAACGTGAATACAAGCTGCTGATCGGCGAGCGCACTTCCGAGAACATCAAGGTGAACATCGGTACGGTGTTCCCTGGCTCCCGCAGCGAGGAAATGGAAATTCGCGGCCGTGACATGGTGTCCGGACTGCCAAGGACGATTTCGGTCCGTTCCGAGGAAATCGAGCAGGCGCTGAGAGAATCGGTAGCTGTGATTGTCCAGGCGGCAAGAAGCGTGCTCGAGCGCACTCCGCCGGAGCTTTCCGCCGATATTATCGACCGTGGTGTCATCCTGACAGGAGGAGGCGCCCTGCTGCATGGCATGGACATGCTGCTGGCCGAGGAACTGAAAGTGCCTGTGCTCGTAGCCGACGCTCCGATGGAATGTGTGGCGATTGGCACGGGAATCATGCTTGACAATCTCGACAGGCTGTCAAGAGTGAAAATCGGCTAAAACGTCTGCGGAAAAGCCGTTGAAGGGGAAAAGCTTTTCTCATGCACTTGTTTTTGCTACAATTTGTTAATGTAACACAGGGGAATTTTTTCTATAATAGAAATAGTATTAAAGTGAAAAACCCTGATGGCAATGGGGTAGAAACAGCCGAATGGCCGCCGGAATTCGTGTTAAAGGGGAAGAACAGAATGGCATTGAACAGCAAACAGCAGGAATCAGCGACACGGGAACAAGTGAAAACCGCTAAGAAACAGCAGCCAAAAGTGGAGAAGCGCCAAAGAATCCGTGTGCGCCTCATTCCCATCTGGCTTCGAGTCATTCTTGTCATTGTTCTGCTCGCTCTTAGCATCATTGCGGGTGCCGCTTTCGGATACGGCGTCATGGGTAACGGCAATCCAAAAGAAATCTTTGAGAAATCAACTTGGACCCACATACTGGATTTGGTTGAAAAACGACAATAGCGACAATAATCAAGGAAGGGGGAATTCCCCCTTCCTTTTTGCATGCCTTTTTTAGTACAATGGAGAAAGATAAGAACCTATTATTAGTAGGAGGTACTAAAACCCATGCTGGATATCACGCAAATCAAGGAAATCATTCCACACCGCTATCCCTTTTTATTGATCGATAAAATCATTGAAGTCGACGAAGGCAAACGCGCCGTTGGTCTGAAGAACGTCACTGCCAACGAGGAATTCTTCAACGGCCACTTCCCGGACTATCCGGTCATGCCGGGCGTCCTCATCGTCGAAGCGCTTGCCCAGGTCGGCGCCGTTGCGATGTTGAAGCCAGAAGAAAACCGCGGCAAGCTCGCCTTCTTCGCCGGCATCGACAATTGCCGCTTCAAAAGGCAAGTAAAGCCAGGCGACCAGCTCCGCCTCGAAGTCGAAATGATCAAAGTCCGCGGCCCAATGGGCAAAGGCAAAGCCATCGCCACCGTCGACGGCGAAATCGCCTGCGAAACCGAAATCATGTTCGCACTAAAGTAATAAAGCACTAAACGGTGCCTGACCCGCATCTCTTTAAAGTGATAAAACACTAAAGAGTGCCTGACCCGCTGTGGTTTAAAGCGGTAAAGGGTGCCTGACCCCGACACTTGCGGGACCCCGACACTTTCCTTTGGGAGAGTGTCTTTTTTTGTGTTTTTCGAAACCACTGCTATTTGTTCATAAAAAGTTTAGCTTTAATTTATATTGGTTCGGTAGAATGGGCCTCGTAGAAAAAAGATTTGGAGGTTTCAGAGGTGAAAAAACTATTATATCCAATTACTGACTGGGTGACGACGAAGCGGGGGATGTGGATTACGATCATTGCCTGGGTTGTGCTGATGGTCGGCCTTAGTGCGGGGCCGAAGCTGAATGATTACCGGGTGTCCAACTTCCAGTCGCTCCCGGATGAGGCTCAGTCGATGATTGCCGAAAAGAAAACGGAGGAGCTGTTCCCGAATGCGCAGGGAACGCCCGGAATCCTTGTTTTCCATAATGAAAATGGAGACATCAACCTGGAGGAAGTGCAGCAGATTCTCGACGGAATCATGGCTGAAGACATCGAGGGAATCAAGAAGATCATTGATCTTTCCGCCTTGCCGGCGCCTGCCATCCAGGGTTTCATTTCCGAAGACAACAGCACAATCATTGTGCCGATGGAATTGGAACAAGGGCTCGGAAACAGCCAGTATTCCCAAATAAATGACCATGCCTCACAGGTAGGGAATGAAATTGCCGGCCAGCTTGAGAGCACCAATTTTTATATCACAGGACCAGCGGGGATAGCCGGAGACACGGTCAAGCTGTTTGAAGAGGCGGACTTTGTCCTGCTGCTGGCGACCGTTGGCATTATTTTAGTACTCTTAATCCTGATTTACCGTTCGCCGCTGCTGGCCATCATTCCGCTGCTGGCTACGGTGATTGTCTATCAGGTGGTCAACCAGAGCGTCGCCTTGATGGGAGCCGCCGGACTGGAGATCAACAACCAGACCACTTCGATTATGAGCATCCTCTTGTTCGCGGCTGTCATCGATTACTCGCTGTTTGTGTTCTCCCGCTACCGCGAGGAACTGAACACCTACGAAAGCAAGCATGAGGCCATGAAGCAGGCGATGCGCGCAACCGGAGAACCGGTCTTTTTTGCCGGCGGAACGGTGCTGGCCGCGATGCTTGTCCTGTTCTTTGCCGATTTCCGCGACTACCAGAACTTTGCGCCTATATTCGGTATGGCGATGTTCATCATCATGCTGGCTTCGGTTACTCTTGTGCCGGCACTGTTCACGCTGTTCGGCCGCAAAGC
Organism: Mesobacillus campisalis; assembly: GCF_000986785.1. Lineage (GTDB taxonomy): Bacteria > Bacillota > Bacilli > Bacillales > Cytobacillaceae > Mesobacillus_B > Mesobacillus_B campisalis. Next base: position 50,291 of record NZ_LAYY01000005.1, read on the forward strand.
GTTCTGGCCGAAGGTTCCGAAATACGGCCAGGAAACTCAGGTCAAGCACGGAGTCTGGGGCCCGATTGCCAAGTTTGTTGTCAATAAGCCGCTGATCGCTGGCGGAGCGGTGGCCATTTTTATGGTTGTCACCGCGCTTAACATTTTTAACCTAGAGTATGAATTCGATATGGTCAAAAGTTTCCCGGAAGACCTTCCTTCCAGGGTAGGCTATGAAATCGTTGAGGAAAGATATGATAAAGGAGAACTGGCGCCGACGACCCTGACGCTCGAAAGCAGCAGCGAGCTTACACGGGAGGACATCCTATCCGTGATCGAGGAACTCGAGAGCACCAGCGCCATTGCTTCTGCCAGGTTGAGCGGGCAGACAGAGGATGCAAAGGCGGCTAAATTGACAGTGGCCCTGAATACCAGCCCATATTCGACGGAGGCTGTTGATTTTATCAAGGAACTCCGCGAAGAAACCCCACAGCTGCTGGAGGAAGCAGGCGTGGACGCTAAAGCCTACTACAGCGGCGTGACCGCCAAGCTGGTGGATGAGCATGATGTCAACGACGGTGATATCGTGAAAATTGTCATCATGGAGACCCTTCTGATCCTTGTGCTGCTGGTGGCACTGACCCGGTCGTTTAAAATGCCAATCTACATGATGGCGACCATTCTGCTGTCCTATGTTTCGGCTCTTGGCCTTGGCCTCTTCCTTGTCGACGTGCTGTTCGGCTTTGAAGCCATTTCTACCAGGGTGCCGGTGTATGCCTTCATCTTCCTTGTCGCGCTCGGAATCGACTACAATATCATTCTCGTGTCGCGCTTTATCGAGGAGCGGAAAGCGCAAAAAATCAAACCCGCACTGGAAACGGCGATTGCCAATACCGGCGGCGTGATTTCTTCGGCAGGGGTCATCCTCGCAGCAACTTTCGCGGCTTTGATGACGATGCCGATCGCCGATTTGTTTGTGTTCGGATTTATCGTTGCCGTCGGTATTTTGCTCGATACCTTCCTGGTCCGCGGCATGCTGATGCCGGCCTTGATCCAGTTTTTTGAAAAAGACTCCTAAAACACTCATAATGGTTTTAAAAGGAAAATCCGCAGGAGGCAGGTTGTATGAAAATCCTTGTTGTCGATGACGATCTCTATATCCAGCAGCTCGTTTCCATCCATCTGGGCCGTGAAGGCTACCAGGTCCAGCGCTGCGGCTCGGCGGAGGAGGCGCTAGCCTACCTGGAGGAGCACAGTGCGGACCTTGCGATTGTGGACGTGATGATGCCTGGCATGGATGGCTTCCAATTGACGAAGCTTCTGACTGAGGATTTGCAGATTCCGGTCATCCTGCTCACGGCGAAGGGCCAGCTGGAAGACAAGGAGCGCGGCTTTTTATCCGGAAGTGAGGATTATATCGTCAAGCCGTTCGAGGTAAAAGAACTGCTCTTTCGCGTCGCCGTCGTCCTGAGGCGGTCCGAGCGCGCCATGGAAACCATTATCAAAGCAGGCAATATCAGGCTGGACCGCAAGAGCTTCGAGGTCGAAATCAACCAGGAAACGATTGTGCTGCCTCTAAAGGAATTCGAGCTGCTCAGCCTGCTCGCTTCCCGTGAAAATAAAGTCACCACCCGGAGTACGCTGATCCAGCAGGCATGGGGCGAGGATTATGAAGGCAGCGAGCAGACGCTCAACACCCATATCAACCGGATCAGGGACCGCCTGAAAAAGAATGGCGCCAGCGTCGAAATCCAGACAATCCGCGGCATCGGCTACAAGCTTGAGGAAGTTCAATGAACACGCTGTATCGGAAGTTCACGGCTGCCACTCTTGGAATCCTGGCCATCTCCATCGCCATTGGCTTTGCGCTCGCCAACTTCGTCTATCTCACTTCGACAAAGGAGAAAATTGACAGGCAGAATGTCGAAATTGCCCAGGAAATTGTCGATGTTCTGGAGCAGGTACATGGCTCTGGCACAGCTTATCCGCCTTACCTGGAATCGGTTGGCAAGCTGGGGTATCAGATTTATGTGTTGAGCGAATCGGGCGAGGAAGCGTATTTTGGACAGCCTTTCGCCAGGGGAGAGCTACCGGAAGAGGCAATGGAAGTGATAGCGAACGGGGACATTTACCACGGAATGAACACATTCAGAAATCAATTTTGGATGATGGGGCATTTCGCCAATGACCTCAGGAATACGGTTGGGATTCCATTCACTCTTGACGGTGAGCAATACGGCCTGTTTATGCGCCCAAACAACAGGCTGCTGTTTTCGGATATCCATATAACGCTGGTTATTTTTATTGCGGCGATTGCAGCCGTCTCCATCATCGGTGTTCTCTGGTTTGCCAAGCAGCTGATCAGGCCGATCACGAGATTGAAGGAGGCAACACATGAGATTTCAAGGGAGAATTTTAACTATGCGCTGGATATCGATCGCAATGACGAAATCGGGCAGCTTGCTGAAAGCTTTAAAATGATGCAAAGGCAGCTTCAGCATAATGACGAGGCCCGCAAATCGTTTATCTCGAATGTTTCGCATGATTTCCAGTCGCCGCTGATGAACATCCAGGGATATGCCGACCTGCTGAGCGCGCCGGAAACAAGCGAAGGTGAGCGCCAGCAATATGTGGAGATTATCGGCGAGGAGTCGAAGCGGCTTTCCAGTCTGACGAAGCAGCTGCTGCTGCTCACCTCCCTGGATCAGGCTGCCTATCCGATGAAGCTTTCGGACGTCCAGATTGACGAGCAGATCAAGGCAATGATCCGCAAATACCAGTGGCGGCTTGAAGAAAAGGAAATCGAGGTATCGTACAAGCTGCAGCCTGTCTGTTTGAAGGCCGATGCCGAGCTGATGGTGAATGTTTGGGACAATCTGCTGACCAATGGTATCAAGTACAACACCGTCGGCGGCAGCATCTGGATTGGTCTGTCGAGGCAGGGTGATGCTGTGGAGCTCATTTTCAGGGACACAGGAATTGGCATGAACGAAGAAGCTGTTTCGAAGATTTTCGACCGGTTTTACCGGGTCGATGCCGCTCGCAAGAAGGGCGGCACCGGCCTCGGCCTGGCAATCGTGAAGCAGGTCATCGATTTGCACGGCGGGGAAATTGCCGTTGAAAGCAAAGTGGGAGAAGGAACAACTTTTACAATAAAACTTCCTGGATAAAAGACAGGGAAGAATAGTAGGGGGAATTTAAGTGGAGAAACGTTGGAGTATAAGGCTTATTCGATTTGCCGCCATCTTTGGGATCATCGGGACGTTCATCGGTTCGCAGATGTCGGGAAGCATGGATTATTCTTTAAGGCCAATTCATGCGCATATTCTTTTGGTGGGCTGGCTGTCGGTGTTTGCCTGGGGAATTTTCTATCAGGTGTTCAAGGTAAAATACAAGAAGCTCGTATCGATTCATAGCGTACTGGCGATGGCAGGGGCACTGGGGCTGACACTCGGGATGTGGATGTACAACCTCAACCCATTCGGCCTGAACGACACCTTCGTCATGATTTTTTTTATTGTGGGCGGATCACTCCTCCTGCTCGCCTTCGCCCTATTCGCTATCATCACGTTCCTAACAGAGAAATAGGGGTCAGGCACCCTTTGCCGCTTCACCGCAACGGGGGTCAGGCACCCTGCGGCGCTTTAGAGCGCTGCAGGGTGCCTGACCCCTTTTATTTCAGTCCGTTCACATACTCATCAGACAATGAAAGATACTTTAAGATCCAATCGAGCTGCTTGAGGGCGGCCTGGCCGGCGGGTTTGGTGGTGCGGTCGGCAATGGTGGTGAGCTCGCCGCTGTCCCGGGTTTCTCCTGGGGAAAAGCCATACGTGCTGTCAAGGTACGTCCCGGTCGGAGCATAAAAACGCACACCAATCAGGTTTTCCTTTGCATTCATCAGGTCGGTGCCAAACACAACCTCCCGTCCCAAATCCAGCCCAAGCAGATTTGCCAGGGTAGGGTAGATGTCCACCAACCCCCCGGTCATTTCCACAATCTTCCCGCCCGCCGCTCCTGGCACCCGCAGTACGAGCGGCACATTCAAATGGTCGAGCAGCCCGTGATATTCGCGCCCCAGCAGCTTCCTCACCAGCTCTTTGTCATGGTCATTCTTCGTCTGCAGCCCCTGGTGATCCCCGTACACCACCATCACGCTCTCCTCATAAAGCCCGTCCGTCTTCAGCTGCTCCACCAATTTCCCCAAAGCATAATCGGCATAATTGACGCTCTGAATATACTTGCCGACGATGCTGCCATCAAACTCCTCCGGCAGCCCCATCACCAGCTTCTTTTTCTCCTCCGGCAGCTCATAAGGAAAATGGCTGGAAAGCGCGATGAGATTCACATAAAAGGGACGGCCCTCATCCCGGAATTCCCGCAGCTTCACCATCGACTTTTCATAAAAAATCTCATCAGAGGTCCCGTACGCAATGAAATCCTCTTTGCCAAAGTAGCTTTTATCGTAAAATTCCTGGAAACTCAAGGACTTGTACATCTCCTCCCGGTTCCAGAAGGAAACATCATTCGCGTGAAAAGTGGCAGTATGGTAGCCGGCTTCACCCAGTATAACAGGCAGGCCGCGCATTTCCTTGCCGGCAATCGCGGCCGTCATCGGCGTGTCACCCAGCGCATAGACCGACGTATTGGTGATAAACTCGGCGTCCGAGGTATTTCCCTTGCCAACCTGGGTATAGAAATTTGGGAAATACATGCCATCAGCCGCCAGCCTGTTCAGGTTGGGAGTAATCTCCCTGCCGCCGATTTTTTTATTCACCAGAAGATCCTGAACAGACTCAAGCTGCACAACAATCACATTCTTGCCCTTGGCAATGCCGGCCAACTCAACGCCTCCGCGCACCCGGTTCCGCTGCTGTTCAGCGACCATCTCGGGAGTCACTTCGACATCGCCCCTGAACGCCGCGCTCATCCCGGACAGGCCCTCCATCAGCTGATAGCCGACCAAACCCAGCTGATTGAACTGGCTGATCTCACTTAGCGTACCCCGGGCGTTCCGCACCCCATTGGCCACAAACACGCCCGCCAACACAAGAACTCCAACCAGAACCCACCGTTTCAGCCTAAAAGAAACCCTCCGCTTCATTAAAAAAGGGAGAACGAGGAAATCGGCGAACAGCAGAAGATATCTGTATTTAAAAAGCGCTGCAATGCTGTCGCCGACGTCGCCAAGCTGGTCAGCCTGACCAAGCGCCTTGTAAGTGATGATGCTGTTGTAATAGTCAAAATAAATGATGGCTGTCAGGGAAACCACTGATATCAGCAGGTTCACGGCCAAAAGCAGGGGGTTCGCCCGCTTGCCGTCCGCTGCGGCTATCAGCACGATCAGCAAAAACAGCAGCGAAATCTCGGCCAGAACGCCTGGCACGTGGATTTCCCCGATGATCAGCTGCCTCACAAACAACACTTTTAACACCAGCATGAAAAAAGTGGCCGACGTAAATATATTCCACTTACTTTCCATAAAATCTCTCCCGGTTTTAGCGCTCCTATTATTGGTTAGTGTTCTCAAAACGGCACTATATCCAACTTGAAAACCGGAAATTCACATGCCAAAATCCCCCTGAAAATCACATGCAAGTTCTCCCTCATTACCGGGCAACATAACTGCAGACCCATGCTGGTCACCTTTAGAACAAACTATCTAGGAAAGGGGTTTTTTCGTTTGAACAAGAAACTTTTAGCTGTAATCGGCGGTACGATCCTTTCTGCTTCCCTTGTGACAGGCTGCGGAACTGATAATAATGACCCGGCTCCTCCGGCTGACGATAACAACGGTGCAGAGATCAACCGTTATGATGACCGCAACAATGGCATGTTCAACAACAACGACGACCGCGGCATCTTCGACAATAACAATGGCGGCAATGGAAATGGCATGAACGACAGGAATACCGGAAACGACGGCGACATGATGAGGGACAACAACACTCGTGGCGAAGATCCAATGGAAGACCGCCTTGACATGAACGACCGCAACGACCGCGACCGTTAATAAGAACGAAGATTACCAAACAGGGCAGGGTAATACCTGCCTTGTTTTTTTGTGTGGCGGGCTTGGAATTTCCACATCCTAGCACATAAAAAAACCACCCCAGCGCTAGAGGCTGAGGTTGGTTATACTTTCTTTGGCAGGACGATTTTGGGACGGGAGACGATTTTTTCGCGGAATTCACGCAGCAGGTCATCGCCGGTGAAACCCTGCTCGAGCAGGTACTCCAGCAGCATGGCGGGGTAATCGTTTTTGATCTTGGTCAGGCTGCCTCTTAGCAGGATGCTAGCATTTCCGTTGATCCTCTTGATGGTGCAAACCTTCGACTTGAAAGCGGCGGGGTCGTTTTCCTTCTTGGTAATGACCACCTGGACGACGATGTCCTTCTGCTCCTCGCACGCTTCCTCAAAATGCGGAATGAACTTCTCATCAACAAAGACTTCGATCAGCCAGTTCCCGCTTGCATCTTCCTTGTTGATGATCAGACCTTCCTTAATTTCGATATCCGTGACATTTTCTTCATCGACAATTTGCAAAGAGATCAATCTAAATGACTTCATGGCGCCCTCCTTATCCCTTTTACGAAAAGTATAACATAGCGATAAAAAAGAAAGCGAATTCAATCGTTGTCGAAAAATCTTTGAAGGATGGCTGAAAATAGCAATATCAACATCAGCAGCCCTCCTAAAAAGAATTTATCGCCGCAAAGTCTGCCCAAATCGACAAAAACCTGCCTTCCAATCGATACCTTTGACGATTTTACGGGAAAGCTGGCAGATTGTATGATGAAGGCATCAAAGCGAAAGGAGAACTCCATGATCAACCAGATCGTTCTTGTAGGGCGGCTGACGCGCGATCCTGAACTGAAGTACACGCCTGATGGAAAGGCTGTCACCAATGTCACCCTGGCAGTCACCCGGCAATACCGCAATGCAAACGGCGAGCAGGAAGCCGATTTCGTCCCATGCATCCTCTGGAGGAAAACCGCTGAAAACACCGCAAACTACTGCCGAAAAGGCTCCGTCATCGGTGTGAACGGCCGTATCCAGACCCGCCATTATGAAAATCAGGAAAAAAAGCGGGTATACGTGACAGAGGTCGTTGCCGAGCATGTGCAATTCCTCAGCAAAAAGCCGGCGGCACAAGGGTCGCAGGAAGTGGAGGTCATGCCCTTTGAGCCGGTGCCCCAATGAAAATGAAGGACTGGAAAAACTGCTGGTCAGCCTGATCAAGATGGTCGGGAAGACCAATGAAAAAGTCGACAGCCTCACGCGACGGATCCACCAGCTTGAAATGGCGGCCATCGAACAGCAGGAACAGCGCCAGTTCACCTTCCTGGCTGGCCAGGCACAGCCGGAAGAACTGAAAAGCATGTAATTTCTCCAAATTGTCTCCATCAGAAAAAATCAATTACTGCCACCTATTCCCCCATTTTAGCCGGCCAGCTTTTGGCCGGCATTTTTCATATTGATTTTACCTGGGAAAAACAGGATAGTAAAATAGGGAGGGGTCTTCATGAAAGTGAATCCGAAAGAGTTTCAGGTTAAGGGCATCCGTTATATTTTGAGGTCTGCTGAAGAGGAAGATGCGCGGTGCTTGTCTGAAGTCCGGCTGCAGATTGATGGCGAGACTGAAAACATGGACCGCGAAAAAGGGGAGGCATACATCGATGAAGCAGGCTTCAAGCAGCTGATTTCCGAAGACACCGAAAGCGCCCGCAGCTTGTTTTTAGTAGCCGAAGTGAATGGCAGGATTGCCGGGTTTGCGAGATGCGAGGGAAGCAGTCTAAAGCGGCTGGCGCATAAAGTCGAATTTGGCATCTGTGTGCTAAAAGAGTTCTGGGGATATGGAATCGGCCAGAACCTGCTGAGGGAGGCCATCCTCTGGGCAGACGGAAGCGGCATCAAAAAAATCAGCCTGAGTGTGCTTGAAACCAATGAAAAGGCCATCAAGCTGTATCAGAAGCACGGGTTTGAAACCGAAGGCATCTTAAGGAAGGATAAACTTCTTTCTGACGGCCGGTATTATAATACCGTCGTGATGGGAAGATGGCATGGCATTTAATTAAATTTCAAAGAAAACACAAATTTGTAACATGTTCAAAACATTAAAACTTTCCAATTCCTGTATAATAGAGCGTAATACCCTTACGATTATGTCTATTGCCACTGTTCATATCATGGAAATTCCGCAACTTACAGGAAGGGACGATTTTATTGATCAATATGTATTCTTCTATACTCGAAAACATCAGAAGTGCAGTCATGGTGATCAACCACCAGTATACAATTGTTTCTGTCAATAAACAGTGCGAAAAACTTCTGAGTGTAAAGAGGGAAGAAATTTTAAACAAGAATATCTTTCAAGCCTTTCCTGATGCGCCTGATGAAGTAAGACATATTGAGCACACAATAAAATACGAACAGGAATATGCTATAGACGTCATGCCTTACCAATGGGGGCCCTATAACGCTTATTTCACCATCCATACAAAGCTTATTTACGAGGATGGCTTGGTGGCAGGGGCAATGGCGGAATTCGCGGATATAACGCAGTATATTGACCGTGAAGAGGACCTCAAAAAAAGTGTAGAAGCGATGGCAACGAATCTGGTGCCTATATCCCGTTCTACAGCCATCCTCACGCTGACCCAGCCTGTAGTAGCAGAGCTGACGCCAGGGTTATTTATTGAAAAAACGCTGCGTGCCGCCCACTCACTTGATGTAAGCAAAATCATTCTGGATGTTAACGCTATTTATGAAGCGAATGATATTTTTTATGAGTCGATCACAAAATTGGCTTATGGAATGCAGCTGATCGGAAAGGAAATGATCCTTACCGGGTTTCGTCCGGCCGTTGTCCGCCAAATGACGGATAGGGGATTTGACTTGCGGGGACTGCGGATTTACCCCACTCTAATGAGAGCCATGGAGTTAAACTAGGCTGCCGCAACAACTGGATAACAAGTGCAAACCCGCCTATTTGGCGGGTTTTTGCCATGCTTGGGATGTTCGTCCAATCAGCGGGAATATCCCTACATACACTATCACAGTAGAGAATATGGGAGGTGAAAATTTATGTCACACAAATCCAATAACTTTGCTTTGTTCGTTGTGCTGTTTATTCTCCTGATTATCATTGGAGCGTCTTATATGAGCTACTGATGGGGAAGTAAAAAGGCAATTCCCGCCTCCAAACACCATCTGATTTTCTATTGTAAAAGGCTGCTGAAAAAGATTCAGCAGCCTTAAATATTTCTTTACTTAACTAAAGCGTGCCTGACCCGCGGTGCGGTAATGCACTAAAGGGTGCCTGACCCGCGGTGCTTTAAAGCGTCACAGGGTGCCTGACCCCTACGCGAGCCGAACCAGGTTTTCCAGTTCGTCGGTGGTGAGTTCGGTGATCCAGTTGTCGCTTTGGATGATTTGGTCGTTCAGGGTTTGCTTTTTCTCGAGCATGGCGTCGATTTTTTCTTCGAGCGTCCCGGTGGTGATGAGCTTGTGCACGTGCACGAAGCGGCTCTGGCCAATCCTGTACGCGCGGTCGGTGGCCTGGTTTTCAACGGCCGGGTTCCACCAGCGGTCATAATGGATGACATGGTTCGCCGCGGTCAGGTTCAGCCCGGTGCCGCCAGCTTTCAGCGACAGCAGGAAGAACGGGAACTCGCGGTTCTGGAACTGCTCAATCAGCTGATCGCGCTTCGCCTTCGGCAGGCCGCCATGCAGGAACGGCACTTCGACGCCAAATTCCCGCTTCAAAACAGAGCGGATCATTTCGCCCATGCCGATGTACTGTGTGAAAATCAGGCAGCTTTCGTCCTGATCGCGCACCGCCTCGACAAGCGAAAGCAGCTTTTCCATCTTCGCCGAGCGGTCAACAAGCCGCTCCGGCTGCTCTTCTTTTAAATACAATGCAGGGTGGTTGCACAGCTGCTTCAGACGGCCAAGCATCTGCAGGATCAGCCCCTTGCGCTCAAACCCTGACAGCTTTTCAATCTCGCCGAACGTATCCTTGACAAGCTGTTCATAAAGCGACGCCTGCTCGGCGGTCAATGGGCAGTATTCCTTTTGCTCGACCTTGTCCGGCAGGTTCAGCGCCACGTCTTCGTCTTTCTTCGTGCGCCGCAGCAGGAACGGCTTGATCAGCGCCTGCAGCTGGGCAATCTTCTGTTTCTCGCCGTCCTTTTCAATCGGCAGGATGAACTGCTTCTGGAAGCTGCCGGCAGTGCCAAGATAGCCGCGGTTGGTAAAATCAAAAATCGACCACAGCTCGGACAGGCGGTTTTCCATCGGCGTCCCGGTGAGGGCGATATGATGGCGGCCCTTCAGCTTCCGCACCGCCCGGGACTGTTTCGTGTCAGCATTCTTGATGTTCTGCGCTTCATCGATCGCCACCGCACTCCACTCGATTGCCTCGAGCTCCTCAAAATCAAGATGAGTCAGCCCGTAGGAAGTCAGGACAATGTCCGCTTCCTGTGCCGCCTCCCCAAGCGCCTCGCCCTTCAGGCGGTGCGGCCCGTAATGCAGCAGCACCTCCGTGCCCGGTGCAAAGCGCTCGATTTCCTTCTGCCAGTTGCCGAGCACCGAAGTCGGACAGATAATCAGCGCCGGCCCGGCATCAGGCTCCTGATCTTTTACCGACAGCAGGTAGGAGATCAGCTGAATCGTCTTTCCAAGTCCCATATCATCGGCAAGCACAGCGCCAAAGCCGTATTTCCGCAAAAAGAGCAGCCAATTCATGCCAAGCTTCTGGTACGGCCGCAGCTCGCCATTCAAACCGGCAGGCACAGGGGAGTCGGGAATCTCTTTCGTTTCCGACAGCTGCTTCATCATTTGCTTCCAATGGCGGTTCAGCTCAATCTGGATTTTCGCAAACGCCCGCGGATCCTGGAGTTCTTCCGACGGTTCCTCGCCTTCCTCGGCCAGCTCCTGCTGCAGCAGGTCGCGGATGTGCAGGCCTTCCTTGTCGGCCTTCTTCATCAGGTCCTGGATCTGGCGGATGAAGCCGTGGTCCAGCTTGATCCAGCGGCCCTTCAGGTACACAAGCCGGCGCTTTTCATTCACGAGACGCTGGAACTCATCCTCGGTCAGGTCAACGCCATTCATCGAGAAGCGCCAGTCATAGTCAAGCAGGGCGTTCAGGCCGACAAACGAACGGCGATAGCTGCCCTGGCCTTTCAGGCGCGCCTTCACCTTGAGGTTCGCATTCTTGATTGCTTCCCACCATGATGGCAGGAGAATCTCAATGCCCAAGGCAATCAGCGTTTCGCTCATCTCGGTTAAAAACAGCCATGCCTCTTCTTCAGAGAGGTGGGTTTTCAGGCGGCCGTCCTCCGCCAGCGCCGGGAATATTCCCGCCAGCCGGCTTTCCTCATCCTCAATTCGCTCCGAGAATGGGTCCCAGTCAGCAGGGAAGGAGCCATAGTCCCGAGCATCAATCGCCATCCCATTATTGCCGCGCAGAAACAGGCTGAGGTTCCAGCTGCCATCCTCCTCAAGCGGCTCTTCCAGCCGCATCCCGATCCGGAACGGCGCGGGATTTTCCTTAATTCCGATCCACTCCAGCCAGCGCATCTCGTCAAAATAGGCCGCCAGCTGTGCGCCGGAAAGCTGGTTGTTGCGCAGCAGCTCCAGCTTCTCGCCAAGCAGGTGCTTCAGGCCTTCGTTTTCATTAAAATAAGCTTCCAGCGCATGGTGGAACAGGTGGGCAACGAAGGTTCTCACATGGTACGCTTTTCCGTTCTGTGTGAGGGTTTCGTCCCAAAAGCTCTGTCCAAATTCGCTCTGGACGTTCTCGGGCAGCGACCAGCGGAAGGCGGATGAGGCGGGGGCGTCTCCGCTCGCTACGGCCAGAGCTCCAACCCCGGTCTCTTCCATTCCTCCATCTGCACCGCCAGCCAGCGCCGCAAAATCCGGGTGCCAGTCCTTGGCGAGCACGCTGTCGTGAATCGCATGGGCGCACGAGAGGCAGAGGTCCGAGAGCTCATCCCAATCCCAATGGACAATCCGGTTGAACCCTTCCTCCGCAAACAGCGTCACAAGCTGCCAGCTGCCGATCACCACGCCCTCGATGCCGTCTTGCTTGCCAGTCTCCAGCATCGTGCCGTAGTAGCTTTCTTTATGTCGGTTAAAAAGAAGATGCTTCCACTCCGAAAGCGGCAGCGAATTTTCATAGGTGTCTTCGGCATGCAAAAAGAACATGCCATCATCCAGCGGCTTCATCCGAACCAGTATTTGTTTCATTCGCAGCATCACGCCGCTCCTTTCATGCGCAGGTGCGGAGGCACCGTGCGGGGTTTCGTTCGTATTAAAAATTGGTGTCCAACACCCTAGCGTAGGTCAATCTCAGAAGTGTGGACACAAATTGGACACAGGTTTTTCAATAAAACTGATTTATTGATGCAATAACTAAAATAATTGATGCAATAACTACATTAATTGAAGCAATAACCGAAAAAATTGATGCAATACCTTCATTGGAGGGAACTAAACCCGTCATGATCATGCATCCAAGCCAAAATTTTAAGATGAACACCCATTTTTGATGGTGCCATCCTATAATTTGTGTAAAATGAGTCCGCTTTTTCATAAAATGCAGGCGCACACGGGAAAATTCAACCGTCCCAGCTACTCCTTCTCCACTATCAGCTTCCCACGCTCACACTCAGCATGGAACGCGCGCAGCCTTTTGTTCTTCTCGAGCAGCTTGTCAAAATAAACCTCCCACTCGGGGGTGCGCTTCAGCTTTTTATAGGCAGCGCGCAGTTTTTTCAGCAAGCGGACCGCCTGCTTGTAGGCGCTGCGGTTCTTCTGGAGAATCAGCCCGTCGGCGGCCTGGTGCAGCAGCGGCAGCAAGACCTCGGGGGCTTCCTTCTGCAGCACCTTCACTCTGTCATTCGGCACGGTGAAATATTCAAAGCTTGTATACGTGAATAGCTCGCCCCATTTTTCATACGAGCCTTTCTCGAATAAAAAGTCTTCGTACTCGATATAGCTGAAGGGGAGGGAAGCGTTCAAGAGCTTCTCGTACAATTCCTCGCGGCCGCCGTTCCGGAAAAACGGCGCGGCGGTGCGCAGCGCAAGCCGCGTAAAGTCGCGCGCCTGCTGGTGGTTCTGCATCGAAGCAAGCGCCGGACGCATCTGCCCGGCCATGTATTCGATATAGGCCCCAAGCCGGGCGTTGTCGCCCTGGCGCCCCAGATCCTCAAGCCAGTAAAACAGAAATGACAGAGGCGTGTCGTTCAGCTTTTTCAGGAAATCAAACAACTCCCGGTCGCGCCTCGCCAAATAATAATGATGCGCCAGCGCAACGTTCTCGGCCATCGTCCGTTTGCCTTCGCCGAAAGCCTCCAGCCGCTCGCGTTCTTCCTCCCGCCAGCTGTTCTGCTTGAACAGCCCCGACCAGAGCATCCGGTACAAATTGGCCCGCTCATATTCAAACAGGTCGGCCGTATCAATCAGCCCCGCCGACTCGTCCTTCAGTGCTTCGATATATTCGTCAAAATCAAACGGCAGCGAGTTGACAGACAGAGAATGGATGCCATCATCAATCTCATCCTCAAGGCTGTCGAACAGATAGCGGTAATAGCGGTTCACCGTCGAGCTGTTATGCTCCAGCTCCCCGGTCAGGGCCGCCAGCTGCTTGAATCCGTAAATCCGGCCGATCAGCTCATAAAGCGTCCGCCATTCAGGGCTTGAGGGCGCTCCTGCCCGGACGCCGCGCAAGTACGTTTGCAGCAGGCTGGCAATCACATACGGGTTCGGCTTTCCTTGGCCGAGCATAATCTCGTTAAAGCTCCGGGTAAAATTGTCCGTCCACAGCGTATAGCCTTTTTCGTGTCCTGATGCACTTTTCATCAGTTCCTTCGCTTTCTGCAAGCCCCACTCTTCCGCCTGCAGGCTCTCCTTCGCCGGCCGGCGCCATTCATCCACCCAGTCGGCGACACTGCCAATCTCGGCGTAGGCCTGGAAGAACGCTGCCATCCGGTGGCGGCAGAAGCCATAGGCCGGGCAGGTGCAGGAGCTGTCCTCCGGGTCGGGGAAATTCAGGTAGACCCTCACCGGCGTCACATCCTGGACCGACGCCCAAATTGAGCCGCCCACATATTTCAAATGATGGACCATTCCCTGGCGATAGAGCATCAGCCCTTTCTGGACCACCTTCTGGTCCTCCTCCGATTCGGGGCGGAGCCTGGTTTTCAGCAGCGCCGCCGCTTCCTTCATCTTCATTTGCGTACCGGGAACCATCGCCATGTCCATACCTCCTTTACCTGTATTACCTCTATAAAAAGGCCAAACGGCCGCTTCCAAGAAAAATCCATATTTCTTTATTATACCGCAAAAGCCGACGCAAGAGGAGGGGAAGTGAGATTCATATTTCTTTTACAAAATACAAAAAGGATTTTCTACCGCATTGGAAGAATACATATTGTAACGACCTTCACATACCAGATTTATGAGGGCACGTTCACATACCGGTTTTATGGAGATAGTCCCATACCCGTTTATCCAAAAGTCGGATGACAGGTGCCAGGATTTGGTTTATTGTTAGGGAAAACGGGGTATAAGAGTCCGTTGATTTTAAAAATAGAGACAGTTACAGTTGGGGGAAAACACAATGATGTACCAGACGAGGCTGATCCGCGGCCTGCGCCACCCGGATTATTTTACATATGAACTAAAACAGACTGAAGATGTTGGCAGGGTGTGGAGGCAGACGCTGCTGCTCATTTTGCTGAGCGGCTTCGTGTTTGGGCTGAGCGCCTTTTTCGGCCTTGGCTCCGAATACATATCGGCGAGGCTGACCGACCTGAGGCCGGCTGAATTGGAAATGCACAAAGCCTTGTTCATCATCGGGCAAATCCTCCGCGGCCTGTTTTACGGTGCGGCGATCATTTATCTTTCCGCCCTTTGGTTCTGGAGCATGACCGATACCGACCTCAACCGCTTTGTCGTCGTCCAGATGATGGTGCTGCTCATCCTTCTGCTGGAGCAGCTTCTGTTCATCCCGATTTCGTTCCTCCTCGGTGTGCCGGCTGAATCGTCGCCGTTTTCGCTCGGCCCGATCGCCCAGGTGCTCACAGGCAACACATTTCTTATTAACTTTCTTGCCAGTATCACCATTTTTAAACTGTGGGCCATCTATATTCAGTATATTTATGTGCGGTCGCTGACCGAAAAGCCGCGCGCGCATGTGCTCGGACTGGTCATTGGGCTGAACCTGATGTATTGGCTGTTCAATGCGCTGTTTTCCATCATCCAGTTCGAGAAAATTATTTAGCAGGCAGGTGACACAGAATGAAACCCAAGAAAAAGACAGCCATCATCGCCGGATCGACCCTCCTGTTTCTTTCCGTCAATGTGTTTTTGACCCTGGATAAGGACAGTCCGGTCAACCGCACCTCGTTCATTACGAACTGGACACAGGCCGCAACCGAGAACCTGACGAAAACATTCGAAACCGAGGGCGTCGTCGTCCCGGCGGAAGAGCATCCGGTCTATTACAATCCCGAGCAGGGAGGGTTCAAAGGCTTTTTGGTGAAAAAAGGCGACGCGGTCACCGAAGGCACGCCGCTCTATGAATATACGTCCGAACGCATTGATGCAGACAGCGACAGGCTGCAGAGCGAAAAGCTGCAGCTTGACCGCGAACTGGCGCTGATTGACGAACAGATTCAGCAGCTGAAATACCTGAAGAGCGTTTCCGCGTCCGCCACGGGGAGTTCTGTCCCGGTGAGCGGCAGCACGACATCCGGCGCATCGGGCACCCTCGTTGAAGTGACGATTGAAAAGGAGATCTACGACAAAGAGCGCGAGCGCACGCAAGTCCTGCAGGAAATCGGCGAATACGAGGACCGCATTTCCACCCTGAACGAAACATCTCAGCTTGATGTTGGCAGTGCCGTGAGCGGCTTTGTCAAGGACATAGACTACAAGCTTGGCAACCCGGTGATGACGATCATCTCCGACACCCCGAAGGTGAAAGGCACCGTGACCGAGCACGACCTCACCCAGCTGCAATCGGGCATGCGCGCCTACATCACGTCCAATCTGCTAAAAGACAAGCTCGAAGGCACGCTGACCTCGGTTTCCTCCTATCCGGAGTCCGACCCTCATGTGAAAAAGGAAAGCGTGTTTCCGTTTGAAATCGAGATCAACCCGGACGCGCTGCTGATGGAGGACGACGGGGAAGTGATTGGGGAAGGCCAGACTGATGAAACCGGCACAGACGGTGAATCTTCCAGCGAAACCGATGACAACAGTTTCGAGACCGACCTCGAGACAACCGATGATGACCTCGAGACAACCGATGATGCTGAACTGGAGACAACCGATGACACAGACCTCGAGACAATAGAAGGAACCGACCTGGAAACGACCGAAGACACTGAAAATAATGGCGATACAAACACCGATTCAAACGATGCCAGCTACCAGTTGAACTCTGCCGATGCCCAGGTGGTCCTTGGCAGCCATGTCCAGGTGACCGTCGTCACGGACGAAGTGACAAACGCGGTCACGGCTTCGACGGAGGAACTTGCGGGAAGCCACGTGTATGTGATCACCCCGGGCGGGAAAATCGAGCGCCGCAGCATCACGAAGGGCCTTGAAGTGGGGAGCAGGGTGCATATCCAGGAGGGGCTGAACCCTGGCGAGCTTGTTGTCGCCAACCCGGACCAGGTTGCCCGGAACAAACATCGCTTTGTCACGCCGCTCAAAAGCAGGAATCTGAATCTTGCTGCTTTTAAAAGTGAAAAACCGGTCGATGTGCTGAAATTCATTGGTGTTGGTTTTTCAAAAAGATAAGACAAGCCGCCGTTCGTGCCGCGAACGGCGGCTTTTTTCTGGGAAAAAGAAAATCCGACTTGACAGATTGGTATTACCGGAGTAATCTTCTGTAAGTAATAAACTATACATTATAAGAAGAAACAACTAGGAGGGAACTCTTTTGGATACACTTTTAATCATCATCAATGTGGCTGTCCTGCTTGGACTTGCGGCTGTATTGTTCTTTATGCAAAAAAAGCATGTTTCCTTTTCGAAGCGGGTGTTCACGGCGCTTGGAATGGGGATTGTGCTTGGTTACCTGATTCATTTGCTGTACGGCATTGATTCTGAAATCACCACGACGACGATGGACTGGTACAGCATCTTCGGCACAGGCTATGTGCGCCTTCTGCAGATGGTCGTCATGCCGCTTGTGTTCATTTCAATCGTCGGCGCCTTCACGAAAATGAAGCTGACGAAAAACATTGGGAAAATCTCTTTCCTTGTGATCGGAATCCTGCTCGGAACCACGGCGATTTCAGCCGCGATTGGAATCGGGGCCACTGTCGGCTTCGGCCTTGACGGTGTCCAGCTGACAGAAGGGGAAGCAGAAGCAAGCCGCAACGTCGAGCTCGCCGACCGGGTCACCCAAGTCGAGGGCATGACAATTCCGCAGCAGCTTCTGCAGATGATTCCAAGCAACCCGTTCGCCGACCTTACTGGCGCGCGGCCGACCTCAACGATTGCGGTCGTCATCTTTGCCGCCTTCCTTGGCGTCGCCTATCTTGGGGTGAGACGCAAGCAGCCTGAGCAGGCAGAGACATTTGCGAAAATCATCGACTCCCTGTACGCGATCATCATGCGCATCGTCACGCTTGTGCTGCGCCTGACTCCATACGGAATTCTCGCGCTGATCGCCAAAGTGGCGGCAACGAGCAATTACGAGGCGATCGTCGCACTCGGCAAGTTTGTCATCGCATCCTATGTCGCCCTGATTTTGATGTTCATTGTTCATTTGGTGCTATTGGCCATGGCTGGGCTCAACCCGGTTCAATACGTGAAAAAAGGTTTCCCGGCCCTGCTGTTTGCGTTCACTTCACGCTCCAGCGCCGGCACACTGCCTTTGAATATTAAAGCACAGACAAAGGACCTTGGCGTTTCCGACGGAGTCGCCAACTTCGCGGGGCCATTCTCCCTGAGCATCGGCCAAAACGGCTGCGCCGGCATCTATCCGGCGATGCTCGCGGTGATGGTTGCGCCGACTGTCGGCATCGACCCGCTTAGCCCGTCGTTCATCCTGACGCTGATCGTGGTCGTCATGATCTCTTCCTTCGGTGTCGCAGGAGTCGGCGGCGGAGCGACCTTCGCTTCCCTGATCGTCCTTTCGGTCATGGATCTGCCGCTCGCCATCGTTGGACTCTTGATCTCCGTCGAGCCGCTCATCGACATGGGCCGCACCGCCCTGAACGTAAGCGGCGGCATGACCACCGGTGTCCTCACCAGCCGGATTAACGGAGACTTCGACAAGAACGTCTATGACGAGAAGGAAATTGCAGCCGAAGCTTAATCTGGTAAAAATAAAGGCTGTCCTGCAGTAATCCGCGGGGCATCCTTTTTTTACAATGGGGTTTCTTCGTTGGCAATGGATGAAAATCGCGAAATAAATCTTATTTCGGAAAATTAATTTCATACCAAACATGGCGGCCTGCCTGCCTGCTGTTAAAGGCACAAGAAAATGCTGGATGAAAGCTAGGGAATACTTACTATTTACAAGGTTATTTTTATAATAATATAATAAATAAGTCATTATGCACATGCTGAATCTTATTTTAAGAGCGGGGGACCCAATCTAGACGGCGGATTTCCGCTTGGGGTGAATCCATATAATGGAGGGGCTTGCTGTTTCCATCGTCCCAACCCGAAAGCTAACCTCGTAAGCATTTAAGGAAACATAAGAGAATATGAAAAGAATGAATTGACAATCACTGTATTGTCAATTTTCACTTTTGCTCTAAATCATCTCTCTTTTCCTTGCCTAAGTACACATATTTACTAAACAGAAAGGTAGGGTAATCTATGAAGAAATTCAAATTAAGTTTAGCCAATCAAATTTTTATTGGCCTTATTTTAGGGATTGTTGTGGGCGGTATTTTCTACGGAAACGAAACCGCTCAAAGTGTGTTGCAGCCGATGGGCGATCTGTTTATCCGGATGATTAAAATGATCGTTGTTCCAATTGTTCTCTCAACGATTATTGTCGCCATTGCCGGGGTAGGAGATATCAAATCCGTTGGGAAGCTCGGAAGTAAATCATTGACTTATTTTATTGGCATGACAATGGTTGCCATCATGGTCGGCCTCATATCGGCTAATATCTTCCAGCCTGGTGCTGGCCTGAACATGGACAGCCTGCAGCAGAGCGACATTTCAAGCTACGTGCAGACAAATGAAGAGCAAGAAGGCAAATCGATAGCCGATACGCTTTTGCATATTGTGCCTACAAACCCGATACAAGCAATGGTTGAAGGCGATATGCTCGCAATCATCTTCTTTGCTGTTGTCTTGGGTCTTGGTATTGCCGCAATCGGCGAGACGGGAAAACCAGCACTGAGATTTTTCGAAGGCATTGCCAAAGCGATGTTCTATGTGACAAACCTATTTATGAAATATGCACCGATTGGTGTATTTGCGTTAATTGGTGTGACGATTTCCAAGTATGGATTCGGCTCGCTGATTCCATTAGGCAAGCTGGCCCTAACGGTATACGGAACGATGATTTTCTTTGTGATTGTCGTATTGGGGCTGACGGCCAAACTTGTTGGATTTAATATCTTCCATCTATTGAAGATGATCAAAGAAGAGCTGCTTTTGGCCTTCTCGACAGCAAGTTCGGAAACCGTGCTTCCACGAATCATGGACAAGATGGAGAAAGCAGGCAGTCCGAAACACATTGCCTCTTTCGTCATCCCGACCGGCTACTCGTTTAACCTGGATGGGTCTGTGCTGTATCAGGCGATTGCTTCCTTGTTCATTGCCCAAATGTTTGGCATCGAGCTAAGCATCGGACAGCAGATTACGTTAATGCTGGTGTTAATGGTGACATCGAAAGGAATGGCGGGAGTGCCGGGTGTATCTTTCGTCGTGCTCCTCG
Organism: Mesobacillus campisalis; assembly: GCF_000986785.1. Taxonomy (GTDB): domain Bacteria; phylum Bacillota; class Bacilli; order Bacillales; family Cytobacillaceae; genus Mesobacillus_B; species Mesobacillus_B campisalis. Next base: position 70,194 of record NZ_LAYY01000005.1, read on the forward strand.
CTACATTCAGCACGATTGGATTGCCTCCGGAAGGATTAGCTTTTATTGCCGGAATTGACCGCATTCTTGATATGGGACGCACAGCCGTGAACGTCGTAGGAAACTCCCTGGCCGCCATTGTTGTCGCCAAATGGGAAGGACAATTCAACCCTCCATTAAAAGAAAAACTGGAACAGCAAGCTTCATAATTTAATCGGGAAACACCAACAAATATGTGATCGGCATATTTGTTGGTGTTTTTTTTGATTTTAGGAGGTAGTGGCAGCGGGGTGATTGGGAATGGGATGGGCGTTGTCACAGGCCGGACACAGGTTTATGCAATCCCAGCAATAATTGATGCAATAACTGCGATAATTGGTTCAATCTGTGCCATAATTGATGCAATAACCACAAGAAATGATGCAATCCCCCAACCCGGGGCCTGGGGAAGTGCGCCCAACCACCAATTTTCCCCTCCACAAGCAAGTTCAAAAGCATAACGACCTATTTCTATCAAAACCATAGCACCGGAGTGAGCCAGTTTTGATAAAAATAGGTCATGAATCTCATAAAACGAGGTTCAGAGCTTCATAACGTTGCATCTGAAAATGCGTTGTTGCCCGTTGTCACTAGCCGGACACAGGTTTATGCAAACCTGCCAATAATTGATGCAATAACTGCGATAATTGATGCAATCCACATAATAATTGATGCAATAACCACAAGAAATGATGCAATCCCCCAATCCGGGGCCTGGGCAATCACGCAGAACCCCCAATTTCCCCCTTCACAAGCAAGTTCAAAAGCAAAATCACCTATTTCCACCAAACCACGCCACCGCAGCAAGCCTGTTTTAATAAAAATAAGTCACTAATCTTTCAAAACAAGGTTCCAAGCTTCACAGATTTAAATCACTCAACTAAATTTTGAATATTCCTATCAATAGATTAAAATAGAGAAAGACTTGTATATAAACAGCAATGGGGATTGTGTATGAAAAAGTTTGTAAGGGTTTCCTTGAAGGTGAAAATCCTGAGTTTGGTTATTTTGCTGATGGTGTTCGTTATCTTTACGCTGTCGTCCATCTTCATTTTCCTTAAGCTGACAGATGATATTGTGAAGGCGAAGGAGCTGACTTTGGCGTCGGCGAAGACGTATTCATACATGCCTGTCCTCCATGATTATTTTAAAAGCGGAGAGGCGGCTGAAATTAATATATTGGTCGAACAGGTTAAGTACCAGACCGATCCGCTGACCGTGTTTTTCCTGGACCGACAGAACAATGTTTTTGCTACCACAGATGAAGAGCGGCAGTTTAAGCGGCTGCATAGTCCCGATCATTATAAAGCGCTGATTTATGGAAGCAACTACGTTTTCCAGACAAGGGAGAGCGGGACGCAGGTTTTGAAAGCGGTTGTCCCGATTGTGGTAGATTATGGAGAGTATAACAAAGTAGAGGGCTCTGTCGTCGTTCTGTATGATATGAAGGCCATTTATCTGGCTATTTGGAAAGACATTGAAAAAGGGCTGTTGGCGTCTGCTCTCATTCTGCTGATTGGCATCTTTGGAAGCTATTTGCTGGCAAACAGCATCCGCAGGGACACTATGAATCTTGAACCCTATGAAATTGCAGCACTGTACCGGGAACGCAGCGCCATTCTCCAATCCGTGAGGGAAGGCATTCTGGCGGTGGATGAAAAAGGAACCATCACGATGATGAATTCATCGGCCCGGGAGCTTCTCGAAATCGAAAAGCCCACAAGAGGGCGTCCGTTATCGGATGTGATCGGGTGCAGTGAACTGTTGGGAGTCCTTGGGAACTTTGAAAAGCAATCCAACATTGAAATTCAGTATAAAGAAAAAATTATGATCATCAGCACCCAGCCAATCCAGGAAGGAAACAGGAGGATTGGAATGGTCGCCAGCTTCCGGGACCGGACGGAAATCAAGCAGATGATCGACGCGCTGTCCGAGGTTCGGCAGTATTCCGATGACCTCAGGGCCCAGGCTCACGAATTTAGCAATAAAATGTACGCCATCCTTGGGCTTCTGCAGTTGAACAAAAAGGAAGAAGCGATTGATTTTATCAAAAGCGAGACCCATATTCATACGATGGAAGAAGATGTGCTCTTTTCCAAAATTCAAGATGAGAAAGTCCAGGCCATCCTCCTGGGGAAAATCGCCCAGGCGTCGGAGAAGAAGATTGAGTTTGCGATCGATCCGGAAAGCTCGCTGGAGGAGCTTCCGGAAAGAATCAAGCTTTCCTCTTTGATCATCATTCTGGGAAACCTGCTCAACAATGCGTTCGAGGCTGTAAAGGGCCGGGAGGAAAGGGAGGTCTCTTTCTTCGTCACCGATATCGGCCATGATGTCATCTTTGAGGTGATGGATACAGGCAAGGGCATCAGTGAGGAAGCCGCCCCTCATATTTTTCAGAAGGGCTTTTCGTTAAAAGGGGAAAACAGGGGCTATGGCCTCGGAAATGTCCAGGACGAAGTGGAATCCATGGGCGGAAGCATTGAGTTTAAAAGCAAGGAAGGCAAGGGAACCATTTTTACCGTTTATTTGCCTAAGGAGGGGAATTCAAGTGGAAAACATTAAGGTCATCATCGCGGAGGACGATTTCCGGATTGCCCAAATACACGAGGAATATTTGCGCCAGGTGAAAGGAATGGAGCTTGTTGGAAAGGCGCTGAATGCCAGGGAAACATTGAACCTGCTCAGCGAATATCCTGCTGACTTGCTGCTGCTGGATGTGTATATGCCGGACCGGCTGGGCACGGACCTTTTAATGGAAATCCGCGAAAAGCATCGGGATATCGATATCATTTTAATCACAGCCGCAACAGATAAGGAACATCTGAACAAAGCCCTTAAATTCGGGGTGCAGCATTATTTGATCAAGCCTGTCACGATGGAAACGTTCGTAGAGACGATGGAAAAGTATAAACAAACCAAGAAGCTCCTGGACTCGCTGCCTGAAGTCAACCAGGAAGTGGTTAACCGCCTTTTTGGCGGCTATGAGGCAAAAGAGGACAAGCAGGATCTTCCTGCAGGAATCGATTACCTGACGCTGAAAAAAGTGAGCAAAATCCTGAAAGAGAATCCAGGCGGACTGCCGGCGGATAAGGTTGGCGAAAAGATGGGGGCTTCCAGGACGACGGCGAGAAGGTACCTTGAATATCTCGTCAGCACCAACCAGGCTTATGTCGAGCAGGAATATGGCGTCGTCGGCCGTCCGGAACGGAATTATCATATAAAAGAATAAGCGGGAAAGCAGGAAACTGTTTGTCCTTTTTTAAACGCTCTGTTATAGCTGAATGTTGATTTCACTCTAATTCAAATAATAAAGGGAGAAAGTCCGGTTAATTCGGGAAATATCCATATTTTCCTTAAAATAAGAGGAGTTTTTCCGGTTAAAGGGATCAGAATCATGAATTTTGCCCTCATTTGAGAAGATAAGGGAAATTTCTCCCCTTATTTCTGTTTCTTAAGGTGCCTCTGCGTACAATAACCGGAAATTCTCCCCTTAATAATCCTCATGCCTTTATGGGAATCAACAATGAATAATAACAGAGCCTTTTTAAAAAAACGAATGTGAACTCTGTAACAAATGAACACAATGAACAAAATAGACATTTAAATTCTTAAAACACTTATTTTTGAAAACGTTTACATAATCCATTTTCAAAATTACAATAAATTCAGAATTACACTATAAAGGGAGTGGAAACATGAAAAAACTTGGTCTCGCCTTATTATCTGCATTGCTGCTCTCCGCCTGTTCTTCAGCAAAGTCGGCAACCGATGCGGAATATCCGAAGAAAAATATCGAAATCGTTGCCCCTGCAGCCCCTGGCGGCGGATGGGATCTGACGGCCCGTTCTGTCCAGAGGATCCTGAAAGATACGAAACTAGTAGAAAACAATATTAATGTCATCAACAAACCTGGCGGAGGCGGAGAAGTGGGCTGGAACTACCTTTCTAAAAAGGACTCCCATAATCTATCGGTGAATTCAAGTTTGCTTTTAACCAATAACCTGCTCGGGCAAAGCAAGCTCACCCATAATGACTTCACGCCTTTGGCCACACTCGCAACAGAATGGCTGGCCATCGCAGTACCAGTTGATTCTCCATATCAAGACATCAATGCCCTGATGGATCAGATAAAAAAGGATCCAAAGTCCGTTAAAGTCGGTTTAGGGCCGGGATTAGGGAATAATGACCACTTATCATTTGTCCAGGCTGCCGGCCTCAAAGACATTAACGCAAGAGACTTGAATTTCCTCGTCTATGATGGCGGCGGCGGAGATGTGGTCACGGCTCTATTAGGAAAGCATGTGGATGCGATTACGACCTCCTTATCGGAAGTGAAGGATCAGCATCTGGCCGGAAAGCTGAAAATATTGGTGCTATCTGCGGACGAGAGACAGGAAGAGCTTGAAGAAGTGCCTACCTTACAGGAAGAAGGAATCGACATGGTGTTCCCGCACTGGAGAGGAATCATGGGGCCGCCGGATATGACAGAGGAAGAAGTCAAGTATTGGGATGAGAAGCTTGCAGCAATGGCTGAAACAGAAGAGTGGAAGGAATTGCTGGCCAATAATGACTGGGAAGACTTTTATCAAGATAGCAGCACAACGAAAGAATTCATGGCTGAACAAGAGAAATTGTATACAGAGCTGATTGACGACTCTGGACTTGTTAAATAAGGGGGGATTTGGATGAAAGCCGTTAAGCTCGGAATGCCGCTCTTTATGATTCTTATCTCACTCACCTTTTTGATCAGCTCCTTTTCCATTCCCAGGGCCACTCTGGGAAATGCCAACGGACCGCTTTATTTCCCGATTGGCCTGAGCATTTTCATGCTGGTACTCAGCGTCATCTACTTTTTAAAAGAATTAAAAACGCTGAATGAAGAGAACGAAAAAGTCAAAGCGCTTTTTGAGGGCCGGACATTGAAGCTAATTGGAGTCACCATCGCTCTTGGAGTGTTGTACGCCTTTATTTTCGAAACCCTGGGATTTTTCATCTCCACCATTATCTACCTGGGGGCCCTGTTGTTTTACGTGAATGGAGTGAAAAAATGGCTGGTCAACGTGATTGTGACCGTCGCGTTTTCCTTCATCACCTGGTACGGCTTTAGTCAATTATTAGGAGTGAGTTTACCTTAGGAAAGGAGCTGGCCAAAGAATGGAAGGATTCTTGCTAGGGCTTGATACAGTATTGGAGCCCATGAATATTTTTTGGATTATAATTGGCGGCTTTTTAGGAACGATTGTCGGCATGCTTCCCGGACTGGGACCGGCAACTGCGGTGGCCGTCCTGATTCCGGTGACATTCGGAATGGATCCGACAAGCGCCATCATCCTGATGGCGGCCATCTATTATGGCGCAATGTATGGCGGTTCAAGAAGTTCCATCCTCTTGAACACGCCTGGTGATGGCTCGGCGATTGCCGCGACGTTTGACGGGTACCCGATGGCCCAGAAAGGACAGGCCGGGCAGGCGATGGCCATCTCGGCCGTTGCCTCCTTCATCGGAGGCATCCTCGCCACGTTTGGATTTGTCTTTCTCGCGAAACCATTGGCGAACTTCGCCTTGCAATTTGGGCCGGCAGAGTATTTCCTGTTAATGCTGCTGACACTGTCAGCGATTGTCTCGCTGTCGATCGGCAAGATGGTAAAAGGGTTCATCGCCATGGCCCTTGGCCTGCTGATTGCCACCATCGGGATTGATCCCCAGACAGGGGTCCACCGCTTTACAATGGATATCCCGCATTTGACGGAAGGCATTGAGTTCCTCATTGTCATCATCGGTGTCTATGCGATCGGTGAAGTGTTTTATAACTACTTAAGTATTGATAAAAAGAAGAAAGAAATGGAGCGCATGGGAAAAATCTGGTTCACGAAAGACCAGTGGAAGCGGTCCAAGTGGCCGATTTTCCGCAGTGCTCCGATGGGTTTCCTTGTCGGTGTCCTGCCGGGCGCCGGCGGAACGATCGCTTCGATGATCAGTTATTCAACCGAAAAGCAGCTGTCTAAAAAGCCGGATGAATTCGGAAAAGGAGCCGTTGAGGGCTTGGCCGCTCCCGAATCTTCGAATAACGCGGCTTCGGTAGGTGCGATGATTCCGCTTTTGACAATGGGCATCCCGGGTTCAGGAACGACTGCTGTCATGCTGGGAGCCTTGATCATGCTTGGGGTAAGGCCTGGGCCGATGCTGTTTGAAAATGATCCGGGGATGGTATGGGCGTTCATCAACTCGATGTTCATCGGAAATGTCGCGCTTGTGATCATGAACATCCTGCTTGTCGGCATGCTGGTTAAAGTCCTGGATACACCGGCAAAGGTGCTGTACCCAATCATCATCATGCTGGCGTTTATCGGTACGTATACTCTAAGCTACAGCACAATGGACTTTTTCCTCCTCTTATTATTCGGCATCATCGGTCTGTTCATGAAGATGCTGGACTTCCCGATCGCGCCGCTTGTGCTGGCCATCATTGTCGGGGGAGACATGGAACAGAATTTCAGGATGGCGCTGACATCTTCAAACGGCAGCCTGGGCATCTTCTTCTCATCAGGCATATCCATTGCCCTGATTGTCATCACGGTGCTGTCGCTCTGTTATCCATTGCTCATCAAACTGTTGAAAAAGAAACAAAATGACAGCAATGACGATGCCATGTCCGCTTAGCTTTATGAAAGGTAGAGTCCACCAGCACCAATGGTGGACTTTCCTGTTTCAAGAAGGAGTACTTCTGATGAAAAAAAGAATTCTATTGGCGCTTGCGGGCCTGCTGTACCTGGGCTTTTTCCTGCTTCCTTTCCAGAGCGATATCAAAGTCCGGGCCCTTGCTGCCCTCGTCATCATTCAAATCTTATGGGTGGGGAATGTCTTCCCGCTCGCCTACAGCTCGCTTTTGGTGATGCTGCTGTTCTCATTCCACTTTTTATCGTATGAAGAAACGCTGTCCTATATGGGTTCTGACGTCGTCTGGCTGCTGTTCGCCATGTTTGTGATGTCACGGGCGTTCATCGACACAGGCCTGGCCGACCGGCTCTCGCTTTCCATCCTGAAAGGGTCCCGAGGCGCAAGCAAGGCGCTCATCTTCATTTCGTTCGTCCTGTCTTTTGTATTATCCATCCTGGTGCCTTCCAATGTCGGAAAGGCGGGCCTTCTCGCTTCCGTTCTCGATAGCCTGGTCAGGAGCCTGAAAGCCGTCAATTCTGTCAGCAATCTCGGAAAATCCCTCTTCATCGGCATTACCTATCTGATTCCGATTACCGGTGCGTTCATTGCAACGGGGGCGAGCTCCACGATTTATGCGTACAGCCTCTTTTCGGAAATCGGCCCAAGCATCCATTATTTAGAGTGGGTTCTCCTGTTTGGCGTGCCTATCCTCGTGTTCTCCGGCCTGCTTTGGCTGGTGTTCATCCTGATGTTCCCGCCTGAACAGATCAACAAGGAGCATCTTTTGCTGCTGATTGACGAGAAAATGGGTGAGCTGGGGAAGATGAGTCTGCGGGAAAAGAAGATGCTCGGAATCATGGGGGTGACCTTGATTCTCTGGGTGTTTCAAAATGTCCACGGCTACTCGATCCCGCTCATCGGCCTCTTGGGGGCCTGCCTGACCGTCTTCCCCGGAATCGGCGTCTGGAAATGGGAACAGGCGCGCAAGGCGGTCAACTGGGATATTGTCCTGTTCTTTGCCTCCACCCTGATGGTATCGGGGATGCTGCTCGGCACGGGAACGATTGACTGGCTGGCGGGTTATTTAAATAGCTTCCTCGCTGGACAATCTCCGCTGATGATCGTCCTCATCCTGATTGTCTTAACGGCCCTGATGAGAATCATGTTCGTCAATGTGCTCGGTTTCCTGGCGATTATGCTGCCGATCGCCATATCGCTGGGCGATACGCTGATTGGTGTGAGCGCCCTGACACTGGCGAAAGCCGTGTTTCTGGCCGGAATCCCCGGGTTCTTCTTTATCACCCAGTCACCAGTCCATATCACCTCCTACCCCTACGGGCATTTTACTGAAAAGGATTTGTTTCGGGCGGGGGTGGTTTCCGCGCTTCTTTGGATTGGTGTGATTTTGGGTTCGTTTTTGGTGTATTGGTAGGGGAGGGGTAAGGCCTCCAACCGCTTTTTTAAAAGATTAATGACCTATTTTCATTAAAACAAGCTTACTAGAGGTCTGTGTTTTAATGAAATAGGTCATTTTGCCTTTGATCTTGCTTGTGGAGGGGGAAATGGAGAGAGCTGCGCACTCATCCGCGCCTCGAGATTGACGGATTGCATCAATTATTGCCGGGATTGCATCAATTCTCGGGGTTATTGCATCGATTCTTGAGGTTATTGCATCAATTATTAGAGTTATTCGCCAAACCGATGTCCAAAGTGTGAACAACAGGCATCACCAGGACGTAAGGCAGCCAATAAAAAAGACCGCAGGCAATTCAAGATTGCCTGCAGTCTTAGATTCTATTTAACTACCGCACTAGCAGCCGCATACTTCGCCGCCTGCTCACCTGATACCTTCCCAAACACCGATCCGGACATCAAGCCAGAACCGCCTGGATAGTTTTTATAGAAGATGCCTCCGACCATTTCGCCGGCGGCAAACAGTCCCTGGATGGGCTCCTGGTTCTCACCAAGTACTTCTCCATTGGTGTTCACGTGAAGGCCGCCAAAGGCGAAGGTGATGCCGCATGTAACCGGGAACGCATAGAAAGGACCTTGTTCCACCCGCAGCGCCCAGTTCGTCTTCGCCGGAGAGATGCCCTTGGTGGACTTGCCGTCTTTTACCGACGGATTGTATTCACCGTCCTGGACACTATCATTGTATTCCGCGATCGTCTGCAAAAACTGCTCTTTGTTGACAGGAAGCTGCTCAACCAGCTGTTCAAGAGTGTCAGCTTCATAGACAGTAGCTTCCTCAAGATTGTATTCCTTGCGCAGCAGCGGCCGCACCTGGGAATCGAAAATCTGATAGGCAACATGTCCCGGCTGCTTTAGAATTTCGCGGCCATATTTGGCGTAGGTGTAGTTTCGGAAGTCCGCGCCTTCATCGACAAAGCGGTAGCCGTCCTTGTTCAGCATGATGCCTAGCGGGTAGGAATGCTTTTTGAAAATATCGCCCGGCTTGGTGAAATCGCCCACCTTCGGAACATTCGCATCGGTACCGATGGAATGGCAGCCGGCCCACTCGCCAAAGGTCTGGGCCCCAACTTCTGTCGCCATTTTCAGGCCGTCACCGGTATTGAACTCGGTGCCGCGTACAATCGCCGCTTCCCACTCGGATCCTAGATGTTTCGAACGCATCTCCTTGTTGGCCTCGAAGCTTCCGCAGGCAAGCAGGACACTTTTCGCCTCGATGGTGATTTCCTGGCCTTGTTTCTGAACGGCCACTCCCGTAATCCTGTTTTCATTGGTGACCAGTTTTGTAGCTTCCGCCTCATACCAGACGTCAATGCCAACTTCCTTGGCGCGCTGGAAGAGGGCCCGCATCAGGCCGATGCCTTTTTCCTTCGTTTTGACAGGAAGTCCGCCCCAGAAGTGGATTTTATCATCTTTCTTAAAAGACTGGTTGTCATAGTTCAGCTCGAATTCCACGCCTTGCTCCCGCATCCAGACGATGGTTTCATACGATTTGGAGACCAGCTGAGTGGCGAGCTCAGGCTGGCTTTGCACCTCGGTTACCCTCATCAGGTCATCATAATAATCGGAAGCACTGTATTCCGGCATCACGAGGGTGCTTGCTTCTTCATCCGACAGTTCCGGCATGATCTTCCTGATGGCATCCAGATCATTGTAGGCAGTGCGGATCGCTCCATCGGTAAAAAATGAATTGCCGCCGCGCTTGTGTTCAGGCCCTTTTTCCAGAACTAGTACACTCGCTCCGTTTTCCTTAGCCGAAATGGCGGCGCACAGCGCTGCGTTCCCGGCTCCTACGACTACCACATCATATTTAGACAAGTGAGTTCCTCCTCAAAATTATATATGTATTTTTACTATTTACATCTTTATTTTATTGGTAATATTGATATAAATAAAATATTGATATTTTATGATTTTCGATAAAATATTTTTATGACTAGGGGGGAGGGGCACTAATGGACGAGAAAGACTGGCGCATGCTCCAGGTCATCCATCAGGAACGGAATATCACCAAGGCAGCGGAACAGCTGTACATCTCACAGCCTTCGCTGACCTACAGGATCAAGCAGCTGGAGCGGGAATTCGGCGTCAAAATTCTGTCGCGCAAAAAGCGGGGGGTCGATTTCACAGCAGAAGGCGAGTACTTGGTAGCATATGCGGAGAACATGCTTCGGCAATTGAGGGAGACGAAAGACTATCTGAATAACCTTGACCATACCATTAAAGGAACCTTAAGGCTCGGGGTCTCGCAAACGTATGCTAGGTATGAACTTCCCCAGGTGCTGGCACAGTTTTTGGCACAGGATCCCGAAGTGGATCTTGATGTGAGAACAGGGTACAGCCTCGAAGTGCTGCAAATGATGCAGCAGGAAGAAGTCAGCATCGGCATTGTCCGCGACCCATATGACTGGAAGGGGCCCAAGGCGTTGATGGGGGACGAGGGGATCTATCTTGTTTCAAAAGATGAAATCGATATGGAGATGCTGCCTTACCTGCCAAGAATTGATTACCGGACGGACCTTTCCTTGAAAAACAGGATCGACAAGTGGTGGAAGGGAACCTTCGAGCTGCCCCCGAAAGTCGCGATGAGAGTCGACCTCATTGACACATGCCGGGAAATGGTGCACCAAGGATTGGGATACGCGATTTTGCCTGAAATCTGTTTAAAAGACAGCAGCGACCTGCATCGGTATGAACTTAAGATCGGCGATGAGAAACTGACACGCCAAACATGGCTGCTGTTTGATGAAAACTCCTCCGATCTTTCGGTGGTAGATGCTTTTATTGGGTTTATTCAGGGGCGTGGAAGAGGAGAAGCGCAATCATAATAGGCGCTGTGCACAGGGTGGACACAGGTTTATGCAATCCTGCCAATAATTGATGCAATAACTTCAATAATTGATGCAATCCATTCAATAATTGAAGCAATTCCCAAGATGATTGATGCAATCCCCCAACCCGGGGCCGGGGGAAGTGCGCAGAACCCCCGATTTCCCCCTCCACAGGTAAGTTCAAACCCAAAATGACCTATTTCCACCAAACCCACGGCTACAAAGCGAGCCCGGTTTGATAGGAATAGGTCATTAATCTGTTAAAACAAGGTTTAAAGCTTCATATGGGTGCATCAGACAATACGATGTGACCCAATGTCACAGGCCGGACACAGGTTTATGCAATCCCTGCAATAATCGATGCAATAACTTCAATAATTAATGCAATCCACTCAATAATTGATGCAATAACCACAACCAATGATGCAATCCTTCAATCCGGGGCCGGGGGAAGTGCGCAGAATCCCCCATTTCTCGCTGCACAAGCAAGTTCTAAACCAAAAATGACCTATTTCCATCAACCCCACGGCCCGCAGTGAGCCTGGTTTAATAGAAATAGGTCATTTATCTTTTAAAATAAGATTAGAAGCTTCTAAAAGTCCGTACACCAGCCAATGGATGCCCGACGCTACTAAAAAGCAAATAGATTTGTGTCGCAAAAAATGACAAAAAACTTACATACCCACAGAAAACAAAGAATGTTGTCGAAAGAGTTTAATAGGGAAGCAAGGAAGGGTATGCAAAGCAAAAAGACACCTTGCAAGCAAGGTGCCTCATCAGAAACTAGTAAAGTCTCTTATAGCTGTCAAAATGCTTTTTGTAATACGTATCGTTCACACTGGTAATCCGCACGCCGCTGTTGTCGGCGTGGATGAATTGGTTGTTGCCGATGTAGATGCCCATATGCGAGATGCCTTTTTTATAGGTGCCTTCAAAGAAGACGAGGTCGCCTGGCTGCGGCTTGTCCACGTAGTAGGACCGGTTGAAGTAGCCTTCAGCCGATGTACGCGGCAGGTTCTTGCCTGCTTTCTGGAACACGTAATAAATGTAACCGCTGCAATCGAATCCTGATGGCGTAGATCCGCCCCAAACATACTTGGTGCCGATATGCGATTTTGCTTCGGCGATTAGCTTGCTTACCTGGCTGGAACCTGTGCTGGCTTGGACCACTGTGGATGTTTGGCCTGCCGTTTTTGCAGGAGTGGACGAGACAACAGGCGTTTGTCCAGAAACCTTTAGGGTTTTGCCGGCATAAATTATATGAGAGTTCAAATTGTTCAAAGACATCAGCTCGGCCAGACTCATCTTATGCTGCAGGGCGATCTTGCTTAATGTATCGCCTGGCTTGATGGTGTACACGGAAGACTGGGCAGGTGCAGCAGCAGGCTGTGACGGTGCTGGCGGCGCTGCAACGGGCTGTACCGGCTGGGAAGGAACCTGCTCCTGGCTTGGCTTGGAAACCGCAAAAACCTGTCCAGGGAAAATCAAATCAGAGTTCAGATTATTCCAGGCCTTCAAGTTGGCCAGGGATATACTATGTTTTGCGGCAATCCCACTCAAGGTGTCGCCGCTGACCACTCTATATGTAGTAGCCTTTGGTGCACTTTGGGCAGTTGCTGAAGTAGTGGCCTTTGTGCTTGCAATTGACGCTGCGCTTGCAGTGGAGGCCGGCTGGCTCGCTACCTTCAGCTTTTGATTCACAAAAATCAGGTCGGAGCTTAACCCGTTCCATTTTTTCAAGTCTGCTACTTTCGTATTATGCTTGATGGCGATGTGGGAGAGGGTATCTCCTTTTTTTACGGTGTATGTATCAGCGAAAACATTCGTGGCAAATGTGGACGACAGGACCGCAGCCGTGGCTAGGGCGGTGACTTTTTTCTTCATTTTTTGATCATTCACTCCTCTGGCGACATTTAAAGTATCTACATTTTACCATATGAGGATATACGTGGGGGCTAAATTCCGTCAATTTCTATTAAATTAACAAAAAATTTTCAGAGAATTAACTGGAAAACTATTTACATTTACTTAGCCAGCGACTAGAATGATGTCATAAAATAGGGGAGGATTAGGAGAATTGGAGAAAAAGAAAAACGAGGTCAACTTCTCTCAAGAGCAGTTCTTCGATCTTATGAAGCGATTTTATGAAAAAGGAATCAAGGAAGAAGAAATCACCGTCAAGAAATGGCTGGACGAGTTCAAGCTTGGCATTCAGAATGCCACGGGGAAATAAACAGGGGCGCCAGGGATCACATCATGATTCCTGGCGCTTTTTTTTAAAATTAAACGTTTTCTGCTATCTGCCGATAATAAACATGGGGCATTCCCTTAGATGGGAATATGCAATGGCAAAATCACTGAAAAGTGGTGACGCAAAGCTATAGGGGCCTCCGTGAACCACAAGGCCAGCCAGCTGCCATCAAATAGCAAAGGAGAATGTTTGATGTCAAAAAGTTATTTCCTCACCCCGGAGGAGCGGTTTGTAAAAAAGAAAAGGGCCAAAGCCTTGCTTTATGTCTCTTTCTTTTTGGTGACCATCTTCCTTAGTGCGATCATGACGGTTGCAGCCAATTCATTGTAAAAGAAGCGGTGCCTGAAACATAAAGGCATCGCTTCTTTCTTTAAAAAAGCACCATAGTGCCAAAACAGTTAAAATTTTAAAAAACATATATCGTGACCAAAGTACGGGAAGTCTTATTACCCTATTTTCAACCTGTTAAACTGGTCAATGAGGATTATTTAGCGGGGACATAATAGCACTAAACAGCAAAATACCTACTTTTTTACCAAGGCAAAAGACGGTGTCGCAAATCGTCGAATTCCATTATTATGAATTTGTTACAAATTAAAGGCAAAGCCATTGAAAAATGGCAACGCAAAGCTACAGGGGCCTCCGTGAACCCACAAGGCCAGCCAGCTGCCATCAAATAACGGAGGAGAATGTTTGATGCCAAGAAGTTACTTCCTAACCCCCGAGGAACGATTTGCAAAGAAGAGACGGGCCAAAGCCCTGCTTTATACTTCTTTCTTTTTACTGACCATCTTCCTTAGTGCGGTCATGACCATCGCAGCCAACCAATTGTAAAAATAGCGATTCCGTTCAGACGGAATCGCTTTTCTTCTGTCCAGATCCCCTTTTTATTCCGCAATAAAGTACTCCGCCAGACCATTTGGCCTTTAAAAGAGGGCCCTGTTCACTAGTTAAAATGTAAATACTTCCAATTTTAAAATCCCCCTCCAAAAATACCAATACTAGGGTTACAATGTAGGCATTAGGAAATATTACGTATTTATTAAAATTATGACAATATACGGTAAAATTTACAAGGAACTATGTTATAATACCCAGAGATTTGTATAAAAATAGGCGGAGGCTAGTATGGAAGAAACAATCAGTTTAAAAGAATTGCTTCAGACCCTTAAAAAGCGGATGGCCCTGATTTTGGCAATTACGTTAACGGCAGTCATTGTCTCAGGAGTGGTCAGCTTTTTCTTTTTGACGCCGATTTACCAGGCGTCGACACAAATTCTTGTGAACCAGAAGAACGACGAACAAGCGATGTATAATTCGAGTCAAGTGCAGACCAATTTGCAGCTGATCAACACGTATAGCGAAATCATCAAAAGCAACAGGATCCTTGATATTGTTGCGGACGAATTGAACCTTGGACTAACGACAGAGGAACTCAAAGGCCAGATTACTGTCAGCAATCAAAATGAATCACAAGTTATCAATATTTCCGTTCTGGACGAAAATCCCGACACAGCGGCGGACATTGCTAATACAGTCGCTAATGTATTCGCAAAGGAAGTCGTTCATATCATGAATGTCGATAACGTCTCCATTCTTGCAGAAGCAGCGGTAACAAATGGACAGGCGCCAGTCAAACCGCAGCCAGTCCTGAATATTGCGATTGCCCTTGTCGTGGGCTTGATGGCCGGCGTCGGCCTTGCCTTCCTGCTTGAATATCTTGATAACACGGTAAAGGATGAGCAGGATGTGGAACGTCAGCTCGAACTGCCAATCCTTGGCGTGATCTCGGTCATTGATGACAAGGCAATGGAAGAAATCAAGCATGGGCGTTCCGCGAGAAAAACGAAAGCGAGAGGTGAGACAGTTGGCTCTTAGGAAAAAACAGAAACCTTCAATAGAACGGCGCAAACTGGTCACTTCCTTTGACCCGAAGTCACCCGTTTCCGAGCAATACCGGACCATCCGGACGAATATTGAATTCTCGGCAGTGGACGAGGAAATTAAAACAATCATGGTCACGTCTGCCGGGCCAGGAGAAGGAAAGTCGACCACATCGGCCAATCTTGCTGTCGTGTTCGCGCAGCAGGAAAAGCGGGTGCTGCTTGTGGATGCCGATCTTCGGAAACCGACCACCCATTACACCTTCAACCAGACGAACACATTTGGATTGACGACCGTCCTGGCTGGCCAGATGGCATTAAAGGACGCGGTCAACACGACCAATGTCGATAATCTCGAAGTCCTGACGAGCGGGCCGATTGCTCCCAACCCGGCTGAGCTGATGGGATCGAAAAGCATGGAACGCTTCCTGAATGAAGCAAAAGAATCCTACGATGTCGTGATATTTGATACACCGCCGATCCTTGCGGTAACAGACGCCCAGGTGCTCGCCAATAAATGCGACGGCACGGTATTGGTGCTTTACAGCGGGCGGACAGAGATGGAGGAAGCCTCCAGGGCGAAGGAATTATTGCAGTCTGCCAAAGGAAAGCTGCTTGGCGCAGTCCTTAACCATAAAAAGCTAGAGAACTCCGATTATTATTACTACTATGGTAAAAAGTAGGTCTTTCGACTCAATTCGACAAAATACACCCTTTGACCTATTCGTGGGCCAATGGTAGCATTATATAAGTACTAATTTCCGACAACTTTGTGAAAAGGTGGAAGAGCGATGATTGATATACATTGTCATATACTCCCAGGAATCGACGATGGTGCGCAAACCATCGAAGACAGCCTGGAAATGGCGAGACGGGCCGTCCAGGAAGGAATCACAGCAATCATCGCCACGCCGCATCACAATAAGGCTGGCTATGTAAACCCGAAAGAAGAGATTGTGAGGAAATGCAAAGAGCTGAATGACATCTTGCAATCTGAGAATCTCCCATTGGAGATCCTTCCGGGGCAAGAGCCAGCCATCGGCGGAGAATTAATTGAAGATTTCGAAAACAAACGGTTGCAAACATTAAATGGGACGCAATACCTGTTCGTTGAGATGCCTTCAAGCCAGGTGCCGCGCTATACCGAAAGGCTGCTGTTCGACTTGCAGCTGAAAGGCATTGTTCCCATCATCGTTCATCCCGAACGGAACCGGGAGCTCCTGGAAAATCCCGAGCTGCTGTACCAGCTGGTGAAAAAAGGCGCACTCACGCAGCTGACAGCAGGAAGCCTGACAGGCCGCTTCGGCAAGAAGATCCGAACCTTTTCATTCGATATCTTGAACTCAAACCTTGTGCACCTGATTGCGTCGGATGCTCATAATATCACAACCCGTGCCTTTCATCTGCAAGCAGCCTATGAGGAAATCAAGAAGACCTACGGAACGGACATGCAGTATCTGTTCATGGAAAATGCCGAACTACTGGTGGAAGGACAAAACATCTATAAAGAAATGCCACAACGTGTAAAGAAGAAAAAGTTTCTGGGAATCTTTTAAACCAACATGAGAATGACACACACCAAACTTTGAGACCACATTAAAGGAATTTTCCACAAAACTTTAAACCGTTAAACCAAGCTGGGAATCACCAGCTTCAGGACAAAGGTCCTGACCGGCGATGTCTCCTATCCGTTATAAAAGGGGGTACTCGATCATGCTGTGGGATGCAGGAAATGCAGGCCTTAGACGCGCTTTGTCGTCGATAGCATGGTGTGAGGGCGGGTTAGATGCCCACTTTTAATTATATTAAAAACAAAAAATATCTAATGAAAGCGCACGACAAACAGGTGTGGGTTTTCATTAGATATTTTCTTTATAGGTTTGTTTACTAGGTTAACAAAGTAATTGTTTGTATTTGTACATAACCAAAAGGAGGAAAAGAATTGAGTTACCGTAATCGCGTTGCTTTTTTGGCTGGACTGGATTCGATCATTGTGTTTTCTGCCATTTACCTTAGTTATATACCCCTTCATCCGTCGATCGAAACCTTCAGCTATGAAAATATTTTGTTGAGCGCGCTTGTGTTGTTTGGCCTCCATCATGTATTTGCTTCCATTAACATGCTGTACAACAAGGCCTGGGAATATGCTAGTGTCGGGGAAATTATCTCGATTGTTAAGGCGGTAACCTGCTCGATTGCAGGTACAGCTATTTTTCAGCTGGCAATGGACTTTGAACTCTACGGTCGTGCCTTATTCACCACTTGGACACTGCTTGTCATCTCGATTGGCGGCACCCGGTTTGCCTGGCGGATGTATCGTGACCATGTCCTAAAAAAAGGTCAGGATATGGAACAGTTATTAATTGTCGGTGCCGGACAGGGTGGAACACTCGTCGCCCGCCAGTTGCTTAACAATCCTGAGCTTGGGCTAAAGCCGGTGGCCTTCATTGATGACGACTTCCGGAAATTCAAGCTGCAAATCCTCGGCATTCCGGTTGTCGGAACGTCCAAAGGCATTGTGGATGCAGTGGAAAAGTTCAAAATCGATAAAATCGTCATTGCCATTCCTTCACTAAGCCGGAAAGAAATCAACCGCATTTTCGATGAATGCTCAAAATCGAACGCGAAAACGCAAATCATGCCAAAAATCGAAGACGTCATGCTCGGGAAAGTATCGGTCAGTTCGTTCCGGGATGTACAGGTGGAAGACTTGCTGGGGAGGGAACCGGTCAAGCTTGATATTGAAGGCATCTCCGAATATGTAACGGCGAAAACGGTACTCGTTACAGGTGCCGGCGGCTCAATCGGCTCGGAAATCTGCCGGCAGATCTGCAAGTTCACGCCCGCTAAAATTGTCCTCGTAGGACATGGAGAAAACAGCATTTATTTAATTGATATGGAATTGCGGAATATATACGGCAAAAGCATTGAAATTGTCCCGGTCATCGGCGATGTCCAGGACCGCGAGAGGATATTTGAAGTGATGCAGGAACATCAGCCGGATGTGGTCTATCATGCAGCTGCTCATAAGCATGTGCCGCTGATGGAATACAACCCACGGGAAGCTGTGAAGAACAATGTATTCGGCACGAAGAACGTGGCCGAAGCAGCTGCTTCCTTTGGCGTGAAAAATTTCGTGCTCGTCTCAACCGATAAAGCGGTCAATCCTACTAATGTTATGGGCTCCACGAAGCGGATTGCGGAAATGATCATCCAGCAGCTGGCCCAGACCAGCACCACCAAGTTTGTGGCGGTGCGATTCGGTAATGTGCTTGGCAGCCGCGGCAGCGTGATTCCGCTGTTTAAAAAGCAAATCCAGGAAGGCGGCCCGGTTACGGTCACGCATCCGGACATGACCCGCTACTTTATGACAATACCGGAGGCCTCACGATTGGTAATCCAGGCAGGCTCATTGGCCCGCGGCGGCGAAATCTTCGTCCTCGATATGGGCGAGCCTGTCAAGATCGTCGACCTTGCCAAAAATCTGATCAAACTATCCGGCTATACTATAGAAGAAATCGGCATCAAATTCGCCGGCTTGCGGCCGGGTGAAAAGATGTTTGAAGAACTGCTGAATGAAAAAGAGATACATCCCGAACCAATTTTCCCGAAAATCTTTATTGGAAAAGCGGTGCTGGATCAGGAGGAAGAGATACAGTATCTGCTTGATCATTTCGAACAGTTCTCACCAGATGGGCTGAAAGAATATGTCATCAATGTCGCAAACCGAAGGGAAAACAAGCTCCTTTCATTGGCATAACCAAGGAGGAAGCAAGAAGTGAAAAAAGTACGCAAAGCCATCATTCCCGCAGCCGGCCTCGGAACAAGATTTTTGCCGGCCACAAAAGCAATGCCAAAAGAAATGCTGCCAATCGTTGATAAACCAACGATCCAGTACATCGTCGAAGAAGCTATGGCATCCGGAATCGAAGACATTATCATCGTCACAGGCAAAGGGAAACGCTCGATTGAAGACCACTTCGACTTCGCACAAGAGCTGGAACAAAACCTGGAGTCAAAAGGCAAGTACGATCTTCTCGATAAAGTCCGCTATTCTACAAATCTTGCCGACATTCATTATATTCGGCAAAAAGAGCCAAAAGGTTTAGGGCATGCCGTTTGGTGTGCGCGGAATTTCATTGGTGATGAGCCATTTGCCGTTCTTCTTGGCGATGATATCGTGCAGAGTGAAATCCCATGCCTCCGCCAGTTGATGGATGTTCATGAAGAAACCCATTCTTCAGTGATTGGAGTCCAGACCGTTCCTGACAACGAAACACATCGTTATGGAATTGTCGAACCTTCCATTCAAAATGGCCGGAGATATCAGGTGGTAAACTTTATAGAGAAGCCTGCACTAGGAACGGCACCTTCCAATCTGGCCATTATGGGCAGGTACGTTTTGACCCCTGAAATTTTTATGTTTCTGGAACAGCAGGAAACTGGTGCTGGTGGAGAAATTCAGTTGACTGATGCGATTCAAAAGCTCAACCAGATTCAGCGAGTATTTGCTTATGATTTTGAAGGCAAGCGGTATGATGTTGGGGAGAAGGTTGGGTTTGTGAAGACAACGATTGAGTTTGCCTTACAAGAACCAACATTAAAGGATGACATTCTAGCTTTCATGGAAGAAATACTAAAAGATCAGAAACTCAAAATCTAGATTTTGAGTTTTAACTTTGGGGGTGGAATTCAAAATGATTTATCAAAAATATATAAAAAGATTGTTAGGTTTTCTTCTAGCTACAATTGGGATGATTTTGTTATCACCTGTATTTCTAGTATTAATCCTTTGCATCAAGCTTGATTCGCCAGGACCGATATTATTTAAGCAGCGCCGTATAGGCAAAGATAAGTCAGAGTTCTATATATTGAAATTCAGAACGATGAAAATCGATACACCAAAAGATACTCCAACCCATTTATTAGAGAATCCAGAAAGCTATATTACTAGAGTTGGAAAGTTTATGCGAAAGACAAGCTTAGATGAGTTACCACAAATTATAAATATCCTTAAGGGTGAAATGAGTATAATCGGGCCAAGGCCTGCTTTATGGAATCAGTATGACTTGATTGCCGAAAGGGACAAATATGGTGCTAACAATGTTTATCCGGGGCTCACGGGTTGGGCACAAGTTAACGGAAGAGATGAACTTCCTATTGAAGTTAAAGCAAAACTGGATGGGGATTATGTTAGGAAGATAAGTTTTTGGGTGGATTTTAAGTGTTTCTTCCTAACTCTTATAAGTGTTGTAAAGAGTGATGGGGTCGTTGAGGGTGGTACAGGGGCAAAGAGGGAATTAGCCAGTACTAAGGAGATCAATTCTAAATGAAAAAAATATTAATAACTGGAAAAAGTGGATATATCGGTCTGAGTTTAGATAAGTGGCTTAAAAATTACCCTAATAAATACTCAATAGATTTTATTAGCGTCAGAGATGATGAGTGGGAAAAAGTGACCTTCTCCAACTATGACGTTGTTTTTCATGCAGCCGGTATTGCACATATTAAAGAAACAGAGAAAAACGCCGATTTATATTACCTGGTAAATCGTGATTTGAGTTATCAATTGGCTCAAAAAGCAAAAGCAGAAGGAGTTTCCCAGTTTATTTTTCTAAGTTCAATGAGTGTATATGGAGTTGAAAAGGGTGTAATTGACAAAAGTACTCCACTAGAACCTAAAAGTCACTATGGTAAATCAAAACTGCAGGCTGAAAAATTGATTACCTCTATAGAGGATAAAGAATTTAAGGTTGCTATATTACGGCCGCCAATGATCTATGGTAAAGGGTGTAAAGGTAACTACCCAAGATTAGTAAATTTAGCCTTAAGATTGCCTTTTTTTCCAAAGATTAATAATAAACGAAGTATGATTTTTATAGATAATTTATGTGAGTTTATTAGACTCCTTATAACTGATTGTAGTCGAGGACTATATTTACCACAGAATGGGGACTATGTTTGTACTTCAGAAATGGTTAGGTTGATTACAGAAGTTAATGGTAAAGAGATAAAGATGACTGAATTATTTAATCCCATAGTGAGACATTTAAATGTTAAGACGATTAACAAGGTATTTGGGGACTTAGCATATGAAAAAACACTGTCTCACTATAATGGTAATTACAATTTATATGATTTTAAATCATCAATACTTCTTACCGAAAGGGGAGAGAAATAATGGAGTATAATTTGGAGAACCAACCATTAGTCAGTATTATCATGCCTGCATTTAATTGTGAAAACTATATCGGGGAATCTATAAATTCAGTTATTGGTCAGACATACCAAAACTGGGAACTAATTGTAATAGATGATGACTCTAGGGATAACACGGTAAATGTTTTGGAGAGTATTTCTTCTGAAGATAATAGAATAAGATTCTATAAAAACGTTCAAAATCTGGGAGTATCAGAAACTAGGAATCGAGCAATTTCAATTGCTGAAGGTCAATGGATTGCCTTTCTAGATAGCGATGATATTTGGGAAAATAATAAGTTAGAAATACAGATGGACTATGTTCGTAAGTTAAATGCAGAGTTTGTATTTACGGGATCTCGTTTTATAAATGAAGAGGGAAAATATTTCAAAGGAATATTTGAAGTACCAGATGTTGTTTCTTACGAAAGGTTAAGAAAACATAATGTAATATCTTGTTCTTCGGTTCTTCTAAAGAAGGATTTCTTTAAGGAGATTAAGATGGAAAATGATAGCATGCACGAAGATTATGCAGTATGGTTACGCGTTCTTAGAACAGGGGTCCTTGCCTATGGTGTTAATGAACCACTCTTGATTTATAGAATATCACGTAATTCTAAATCCGGTAACAAAATAAAAACTATACAAATGACTTATAAAGTATTCCGTTATATAGGTGTTAACCCATTAGGGTCAATTTATTTTATGGTAAACCATTTAATAGGATCTATAAAAAAGTATAAGAAAATCAATTTAAAAAACCTATAAGTTAATGAGATTATCTCTTTTATATATCTTCTAGTATGAAGTAGAGGTTGTGGAAAGAATGAAAGTACTATTTATAGGTGGGGTATTCTCAAAAGAAATGGAAGAAGTAATTCTTTCAAAATCAAAGGGAACAGTCCATTATGCCGCAAATAAATTCCAGTGGAATTTGATAGACGGGTTATTAAATATTGAGAAAGTTGATTTGGAAGTTGCCTCCGCTCCATTCATTGGAACTTATCCTAATGAGTATAAAGATTTATTTTTAAGAAAACATAGTTACGAATATAAAAACTTAGTAAATTGTACTTATGTACCTTTTTGTAATTTGTGGGGTTATAGAAATATATCTCGAAAAAACTCTTTAATTAGACAAATTAAAGAGTTTGTCATAGATAATTCTCCCAATAAGGTAATTATTGTGTACTCCCCACACACTCCATTATTACAGGCTGCTGTTTATGCAAAACAAAAGGATCCATCCATTCATATATGCTTAATTGTCCCAGATTTACCCCAATATATGAATTTAAATGAAAATAAATCACAAATCTACACCAAGTTAAAATCAATTGATATTAAAGTTTTTGAAAGTAAAGTGAAATATGTAGATTCATTTGTTTTACTTACAGAACATATGAAAGATGTATTAAAAGTGGAAAACAGACCTTACGTTGTAATTGAAGGGGTTGTTGATCCATCAACATCTTTTATTAAGAGGACCGAAGTCTCAAAAGAGACTAAGCAGACTGTTGTTTACACGGGTACCTTAAACAAAAAATTTGGTGTTGTTAATTTAGTTAAGGCTTTTAACTCTATTAAAAATAAAGATGTGGTTTTAAAAATTTGTGGTAGAGGGGACTCAGAAGAAATTATAAAAGAGTTTGCTCAAAAAGATGATAGGATTCGATTTTTAGGACAGATGTCAAACGAGGAAGCTGTTGAATTACAAAAAAATGCGTCTTTGTTAGTAAATCCAAGACAGAATAATGAAGAATTCACAAGGTATTCTTTTCCCTCGAAAAATATGGAATACTTATTGACTGGGAAACCTGTAGTTGCATATAAATTAGATGGAATTCCTAATGAATATGATAAATTCTTTTATTATGTGAAAGATAATTCACTAGATTCTTTAAGTGGAAAAATCGTGGAAGTTCTTAATTTGTCCGAAGATTATAGATTGAATTTAGGAATTCAAGCACGAGAATTTGTTATTGCCGAGAAGAACTTTAATAATGCTAGTGAAAAGATCATTAGGATGATAAATAAAAAGATAGAAAATAGGGATAGGTGATAAGAATGTTTGAAAATAAAATCTTATTAATCACAGGTGGTACTGGTTCATTTGGTCATGCGGTTATGGAGAGATTCTTAAATACTGATATAAAAGAGATACGTATCTTTTCACGTGATGAAAAAAAGCAAGATGATATGCGCAAACTTTATAAAAATGATAAGTTAAAGTTTTACCTTGGGGATGTAAGGGACATAGCTAGTGTAAAAAATGCTATGCATGGCGTTGATTATATTTTCCATGCAGCTGCCTTAAAACAGGTTCCCTCATGTGAATTTTTTCCTATGGAAGCAGTAAAAACAAATGTAATAGGCACCGAAAATGTTTTAACTGCAGCTATTGAGTATGGAGTGAAAAAGGTCATTTGCCTTTCAACAGATAAAGCGGCTTATCCGATCAATGCAATGGGGATTTCAAAAGCTATGATGGAGAAAGTTTTTGTTGCTAAATCTAAAACTGTTGATTCAGAGAGAACTCTTATTTGTGGTACAAGATACGGGAATGTAATGGCTTCTCGTGGGTCCGTTATTCCGTTATTTATTGAACAGATTAAAAATGGGCAGCCCTTAACTGTTACTGATTCAAATATGACGAGGTTCCTTATGAGCCTTGAAGAGGCAGTTGAGCTAGTGGTCTTTGCATTCCAAAATGCAGAGGCAGGAGATATTATGGTTCAAAAATCTCCTGCTAGTACAATTGGAGACCTTGCTCAAGCAGTGAAGGAACTTTTTGATGCAGATAATGAGATTAAAGTAATTGGGACCCGTCATGGGGAGAAGCGCTTTGAAACTCTTCTTACTAGGGAGGAATACGTAGTAGCAGAGGATTTAGGGGGGTTCTATAGGGTACCGGCCGATCAGAGGGACCTTAATTATGATAAGTATTTTGATGAAGGAAGTCAAAAGCTTTCTACTATTGAAGAATACAATTCCGATAATACTCAAATCCTGACTATTGGTCAGATTAAAGAAAAGTTACTAGAGTTAGAATATGTACAAAATGAACTTAAGCAATGGAATAAAAAAGTTCATGTGACAAGCTAAAGGTGGGATTGGTTGATGAAAATTCTTGTAACAGGAGCAAATGGTTTTGTTGGCAAAAACCTTGTGGCTGAGTTAAGAAATAGGGGATACAACCATATCTTGGAATTCACAAGAGATTGTGACTCAATGTTACTCGATAAATATACAAAAGAATGTGATTTTGTCTTTCATTTGGCTGGGGTTAATAGAACTGAAGATGAAATTGAGTTTATGGAAGGTAACTTTGGATTAGCATCAAAATTACTAGAGTTGCTCAAGAAAAATAACAATAAGGCTCCTGTCCTGATTACTTCTTCCATTCAAGCTGAGAAGGATAATCCTTATGGAAGAAGTAAAAAGGCTGGCGAAGAATCACTCTTTACCTATCATAAAGAAACTGGAATTAAGGTTTACGTGTACAGGTTGCCAAACTTGTTTGGAAAGTGGAGTAAACCTAACTACAATACGGTAGTGGCTACGTTCTGTCATAATATTGCTAGGGAAGTTGATATTACGGTTAACAATCCAGAAACTGAGCTTAACCTATGTTATATTGACGATGTTTTAGACGAGTTTTTAAGAGCGCTAGTGGGAAATCCCACTGTGCAGGATAACTTTTGTGTTGTACCTGTAACACACACTATTAAGCTCGGAGAGCTTGCTAATCTTATTAAAAGCTTTAAAAATAGTAGAACAAACTTAAGTATTCCTAATATGGAAGATGGTCTAACTAAAAAGCTGTATAGTACTTATTTAAGTTTTTTACCTGAGGATCAATTTGCTTATGAACTTAATGTTAACGGTGATAACAGAGGTTCTTTTACTGAATTTATTCGAACACCTGAAAGAGGACAAGTTTCCGTGAATATTTCAAAGCCAGGAATTACAAAAGGAAATCACTGGCATCATACAAAAAATGAGAAATTTTTAGTGGTTAGTGGTAAAGGGTTGATTCGCTTTAGAAAATTAGATTCCGATAAAATTATCGAATATAGAGTTAGTGGGGAAAAACTACAAGTTGTAGATATCCCAACTGGATATACCCATTCCATTGTAAATGTAGGAGAAACGGATCTAGTTACAGTGATGTGGGCAAATGAATGTTTTGACCCTGAAAAGCCGGACACTTACTTTGTGGAGGTATAGTATATGAAGAAATTAAAAGTAATGACAGTCGTTGGTACTAGACCAGAAATCATTAGATTGTCAGCTGTTATCAATAAATTAGAAGAATCAAATGCAATTGAACATACCCTTGTTCATACAGGACAAAATTATGACTATGAATTAAATGAGGTGTTTTTCAAGGATTTCAACTTAAAGAAACCAGATTATTTTCTAAATGCAGCTACGGGGACGGCGGTGGAAACCATCGGTAATATCTTGATTAAAATTGATCGGATTTTTGAAGAGCTAAAACCTGATGCTTTTTTGGTTCTTGGTGATACTAACAGCTGTTTGACGGCTATTGCAGCCAAAAGAAGGCATATCCCAATCTTCCATATGGAAGCAGGTAATAGATGTTTTGATCAACGTGTACCCGAAGAAACAAATCGTAAAATCGTTGACCATACAGCGGATATTAATCTAACTTACAGTGATATCGCCAGAGAATATCTTCTTAGAGAAGGGTTTCCTTCTGACCGAATTATTAAAACAGGAAGTCCAATGTTTGAAGTGTTGAACTCTAAAAAAGAGGATATTGAGAAATCTGATGTATTAGATAGACTTGACCTTGTAGAACGAGAATACTTTGTGGTTTCCGCTCATAGAGAAGAAAATATTAATTCAGAAGGCAACTTTCTAGATTTAGTAGATAGTTTAAATGCAATCGCTGAAAATTATAATATGCCCATAATTGTAAGTACTCACCCCAGAACTAAAAATATGATTGAGGCTAAGGGGATAGTATTTAATCCTTTGATTAAAACGCTGAAACCTTTAGGATTTAATGATTATGTTAAACTGCAAACAAGTGCAAAAGCTGTACTTAGTGATAGTGGTACAATTAGTGAAGAGTCCTCTATTCTTGGATTCAGAGCACTTAATATAAGACAGGCTCATGAAAGGCCTGAGGCCATGGAAGAGGCTTCGGCTATGATGGTGGGCTTAAAAAAGGAAAGAATATTACAAGGACTTCAAATATTGGAGGGGCAGTCGGAAAACACGTTAAGATTAGTTGCGGATTACAGTATGCCAAATGTTTCTGATAAAGTTTTGAGAATTATATTATCATATACAGACTTCGTTAAAAGAGTCGTTTGGTCTGAGTAATCTTGAATTATTGATAGGAGCATTCCTATTAGAAAGATTTTCAGAGACATGAAAAAAAGCCCTCTTGGAATGTTACGTGTGTGCAAGTTGTGTAGCGTGACCCTAATTTAGTTAATTAAGGATGACTCCCTAAGTGAACTACAAAACAAAGAAAGAAAATAAATCAAGTAGTCGGAAGTGATATAGGAGAGAAGACACTCTTCGCTTGCTTTTGTCGGTGACCGGGGGGCATGTACTACTAAATATCTTGCCGGTTTTACTGTGCAGCACTGGTTTTAAGGATTGATACCAACTTATTTTGACAGCCAAGAAAGAATATAAGGCTGAACCCGTGTTAGTCCAAAGTTCAGAAGCAAGTTATCGGAGGAAATCGCGCTGTCAGAAACATGCGGATTCTTTTCTGGAGTCACACAGCTCTTTTACGTCATTTGGAAGCGCAACTGTGAAATATGAATGGCTCTTAACAGTGCCGTAGTTTTGGATACGACCATTGTCGACTTACTAACTGAGAATGGTAGCTTTGCACAAGTAAGAAGCGTTCAACCAACATTACGGGAAGATTCCTCGGGCAGGCATAGAGGGCAAAAGCGCATTTCTAAGGCGGGAGGAAAGCTTTGACCCCTTCCTTTTCAGGGCGATGATATCGATGATCGGCCACAATGAAGCCGCAAGAAGGCTGCATGCATTTTATACAAATGGTAATGATAATAATCCATTACGCTAGAGCAAATCAATCAATCGTGGTTCTATGAGGGAAGCTTTTAAAGATGTTCCATGGATCAGCACGGAAGTGCTCGGGGCAAAGTAAATGATAAAAGACGGTCAAGAGTTATGGGAAGCGTACCCATTAACTGTAACAGAATCACAAATTTAATAACTTTCTTAGGGAATATGTTGAAAAACATTTGAGATCCCAATAAAGGTCAGACCGTTGGTATATCAATGTTTATATAGGGAGGCACTTAATATAATAACACACTTGATTTTCTTATTAGCTGTATTATTATTGTTACCTGCATTGAATAAAAAGTATCCTTTTTATATTCTGTCTTTTGGTGTTTTATTCTTATTTTTAGCTCTTAGATATGACTTTGGTAACGACTATATGAGTTATTATGGAGTTCACGAAGCATTAAACGCAGGTTGGCAATTAACATTGGGAAACGAAGAAATATTATACAAATACTTCAATTTACTTATTCCAAATTTTTATGTAATGGTAGCTATTCTTAGTTTTTTTTACATTTGTACTTTATTTTTATTAATAAAAAGTACATTGTATATAAGGCAATATTGGTTTGCTGTACTAATTCTATTGATTAATCCTTACCTATTTTTAGTTCATTTATCTAGCTTCAGACAAACAATAGCCCTATGTTTCCTAGTATTTGCGGTTCATTTTCTTACTAAGGGCAAGCGTCTTTTTTACTTTCTTTTTATTTCTATTGCTGTAGGTTTTCATCAAAGTGCCCTGGTTATGTTTCCGGTATATTTTTTATTGAATCAAAAAAAAATAAATGCTGTAAAGATAGTTACTATTATGGGTGTGGTAATTTTATTACTAATAACCCCTCTATCCGATACTTTATTTAAATGGATATTGGACTTTTTCCCTAAAGGCTATTCTTACTATTATGAACAGGGGCTACAAAACTCGTTAAGAGCAACCCTAATTTCTAGTTTTTACTTCTTCTTAATAGTATTAAACATTAATAAACTAACCGGACGAGAGCTTATATACGGTAAATTAGCTTTAATAGCAACCATAATATCTTTATTAGCATATAAGGCCTCTATGATTAATAGAATAGGTATGTATTTTGATATATTTTTAATTGTGACCATACCATTAATCTTCTCGAAAATGAAGCAGGGTAAGGTAAGACTTATATTATTTGTCGCTATGTTTGGAATCTATATTTTACGCTATTGGTCGTTTTTTAATAATCCAGTTTGGATTGAATTCTATGGTACCTACCAAACAATATTAAATAAATAATTAAAGTCTACAATTAGGAAACTCCCCAATCCATTCCGAGGCAAACGTAAGAGGTAGATATTTAAACAAGGGTAGCTTAATACTAGTTAATTAATAACGTAATTACATTGATAAGGTTGGAGTTGTCTAGTTAATATTAGAGCTTATGCCAAAAATCAACTGTATACAATTTGTTCAAAGGATGTTTTTATGAGAATTTTATGGTTAATAAATATCCCATTACCTGAAGCCAGTATACTAATGAATGAAGAAATTTCCCCATATGGAGGTTGGTTAATAAATGCATCAAAGTATTTAGCAGACCAAGAAAATATAGAATTAACAGTACTATTCCCTAAAAATAATGTTACATGTTCGATAAAACTTACTGGTAATAAAATTACCTATTATGCTTTTAAAACAGTTAGAGAACGAGACAAAAACTTGATAGATCAAAATTTATATTTTAAAAAAATTTTAAATGAAGTTAAACCCGATCTTGTGCATATTTATGGAACGGAATTGGCCCATACACTTTCGATGGTAAATACCTGTGAAATAGATAAAGTGAAAACAGTAATCTCCATACAAGGATTAGTATCGGTAATACAAAAACATATGTATGCTAACTTACCTTATAGAATTGTATATGGAGCTACCTTTAGAAATCTTCTAAGAAAAGATAGTGTTTCAGGGTTGCAAAGAATGTTTTATAAAAGAGGGGAAAATGAGGTCCAGGCCATTAAAAAAGTAAAACATATAATTGGCCGTACTACGTGGGATAAAGCATGCACAACACAAATTAACCCAAATGTAGAATATCATTTTTGTAATGAAACATTGAGAGAAGAATTTTACAAACACAAGTGGGATATAGAGAAATGTGAAAAGAATTCTATTTTTTTGAGTCAAGGTCAATATCCAATAAAAGGCCTTCACTATATGTTAGAGGCAATGCCACTTATTCTTAAGAGATATCCTAATACAAAATTATATATTGGAGGAAAGGATATAACAAAGTCAGAGACTATAAAAGATAAACTACTTTTGACTTATTACGGTAAATATATAAAAAGAATGATTCAAAAATATAATTTAGAACAAAATGTAATTTTTACAGGACCTCTAGATGAAAAGCAGATGTGTGAAAGATACTTGAAGTCAAATGTATTTGTTTGCCCATCTTCTATTGAAAACAGCCCTAACTCTCTAGGGGAAGCAATGATATTAGGAGTCCCTTGTGTCAGTTCAAATGTGGGGGGGATATCTGATATGTTAGAGCATAAAGACGAGGGATTTATATATCAAGCCGATGCACCTTACATGCTGGCATATTATATTTGTGAAATATTAGGAAATGAAAGTTTAGCTCAACAGTTCTCTAAAAATGCAAGAGAACATGCACTTAAAACACATAATTCTTTAGCAAATACTAAACAATTAATAAGGATTTATGAAGAAATTTTAGCAGAAAAAAAAATATAAGATAGAATTAAATATTATAAAATGTTGTTTAGAACACTTGGTCTTCTTTTCAATATGAACAAAATAAGTAATGTGATAATAAAGACGACCTTCAAAGTTTGTCCCACCCACATAATCTAGTTGCAAGTTGAGATTCCTCTGGTAATGACCCCTTTCATACTAAAGTTTTTATTTGTTAGGAGTTTTTCAATTCTTGATTTTTCAACTAGAATTACTCCAAGTGAAATGGTACTACGGTATACCCCTTTAGTGTTGGATAAAAGTTAAAAGGATGTATCATATGAAGATATTATATCTATGTTTCACACCTTATCATATTAAGGTCTCAAACTACCTTTCAAAAACAGAATATAAAAGCGATGAAAACCATATGATCCTATCATCGTGTTCAGGGATTAATGAGAATACCTTGAAAAAGTTTGTCAAGATTACTCAATATAAGACACTAAATTATACAGATATTGAATTATCATTAAGAGAAGGAGTTAAACTAGGAGCAAGTTATTTTAAAAAGTACAAAAGTAGTATCGAACACTTTATAAAAACAATAAAAGAACAAGAATATGATAAAATAGTGTACTTTTCGGATAATCCTATTGCATATCAATTGCTATTTAATGATATTAAACAAAATAGTGTTAATACAAAGCTTATGTTTGTTGAAGAAGGGACGGGAATTTATCTAAAAAATTATAGATATCCATTCAGATATAAAATTCTAATTTTTTTAGCTAAGATTTTATTTAATAATAATAATATAAGAGTATTTATGCATGGGAAAGGTGGATTTGAAGATGAAGTTCTATTAAGGGAACCTGAATTAATTGAGTCGAAAGGTAAAAAAATAAAGTTATCAAAAGACGAATTTAGAGAGATATTAATCAATAACGATTGTACCGAGAATTTTGTTTTGGAAAAGGGATCGTTATTTTGCCCATCATTTATTATTAATGACCCTAAAGTTAGAAATAAAGCATTTAATGAAATTTTTCTTTGTTATTACCAAAAAAGGGAATTTTTGTATGTGAAATTACATCCATCAGAAAGAGAAGTTGATTCACTACAAAAATTAGTTGAAAGTTATGACGGATATATCATAATACTTAACCGAGATGATTTAACCTCAGAAGACATTATAGTTAATCCAAATATAAAAGAAGTTATCTCTGATGTTTCATCATCACTAATAAATGCATATTATTTACGTGATGATATAAAAATAATAAGTTATCAAAATATCCTTATAAAAAAGTATGGGTTAAAATTCAAATTTAAATATTCGATTTTTGAAAATATGGTTGAGAATGGTATAATAAAACACTTTAGTTTTTAAATTTAAAAAGTATAAAAAAATATTTTATTAATAACGCCAATAAATAGTCAAATAACATTATTTATACTTTTATCCAATATACTACTTTAAAATTGGAGGAATAATAATGCTACCAGCAATAGCGGGCGGAAAGCCAGCAAGAGACGAATTTATCCCATATGGAAAACAATATATTGATGAGAAGGATATACAGGCTGTTAATGAGGTATTAAGATCTCATTACTTAACTACAGGACCTAAGGTAGAAGAGTTTGAAAAGAGTCTATGTGAATTAACTGGAGCTAAATATGCTGTAGCGATTTCAAATGGAACGTCGGCATTACATGCTGCTTGTTATGCAGCCGGAATCACCACAGGGGATGAAGTTATAACTACTCCGATTACATTTGCTGCATCAGCAAATTGCATTTTATATTGTGGAGGAACACCTGTGTTTGCTGATATTGACCCAGATACATGGAATATTGATCCCAAAGAAATAGAAAAGAAAATTACAAGTAGAACAAAAGCTGTAATAGCGGTGGACTTCACAGGACAGTCAGTTCAGCTTGATGAATTAAAAGAAATCTGTAACAGGCATAACTTAGTATTAATTGAAGATGCAGCTCATTCAATTGGAACTAAGTATAAAGGTATACCTGTTGGGGGAATCGCAGATATAACTACTTTTAGCTTTCATCCAGTAAAGACAATCACATGTGGTGAAGGTGGAGCAATTTTAACTAATAATCTAGAATACTATAAAAAAATGCAACTATTTCGTTCGCATGGAGTAACCCGAGATGTGAAATTAATGAGTCAAAATCCTTTTAACGGTTATAATGAACAAATTGAATTGGGATACAATTATCGTATGACAGACTTCCAAGCAGCACTTGGTTCGAGTCAACTGAAAAAGCTAGAAGCCTTTTCCAAAAGGAGAAGTGAAATAGTAAAAAAATATGATGAGGTTTTTTCAGAAATCCCACAACTAACAATTCAAAAGGAAATCCCAGAATCAGATACCACAAGACATCTTTATATCATTAGAATAAATTCTGAGACTTTAAAAGTAGGTAGAGAAGAAATCTATAAGGCACTAAATGCTGAAAATATCGGACTACAGGTACATTATATTCCAGTTTATCACCACCCTTACTATCAAGGTATGGGCTATAAAAAGGGGCTTTGTCCTATTGCTGAAAGATTATATGAAGAGATTATTTCTATTCCTTTGTATTATTCGCTAACAGATGAGGATGTCGATAGTGTAATTGAGGCTGTTATAAAAGTTATAAATTACTATCGAAAGTAGGGAACTAGTTTGAAAATTGCAGCAATCATACAAGCTCGAATGGGTTCAACAAGACTTTCAGGGAAAGTTTTGAAAGAATTAAAGGGAAAATCAGTGTTATCTCATGTGATTGAACGAGTAAGACAATCAAAATTTATAGAAGATATTATAATAGCAACAACCAACCATGAGAGAGACAATAATATTGAATCAGAAGCATTTAAATGTGGTAGTAAAGTCTATAGAGGAAGCGAGGATGATGTCCTTAGCCGTTATTATTTTACAGCGCAAGAGAATAACGTTGATGTCATCATCAGAATTACATCAGACTGTCCACTAATTGATCCAAATGTTATTGATGAAATAATTGAATTCTATTTGAATGGAAACTATGATCTTGTAACAAATGCTGGATCAGATTTAGAGCAAAGAACATATCCGAGAGGATTGGATACAGAAATTTTTTCATTTGAAGTATTAGAGAATGCATTTATTAATGGAAAAGAAAATTATCATCGTGAACATGTCACCCCTTTCATTTATGAACATAGTAATAAAATACATTATTTCAAAAACCAAGTTGATTATTCTAAATACAGATGGACATTAGATACCCAAGAAGATTTTAAACTCATAAGTGAAATATATAAAAGACTATATAAAGGAACTCATGACTTTTATCTACCTGATACCATTGAGCTTTTCGAGCAAGAACCCTATCTTTTTACAATTAATGCACATATTGAGCAAAAGAAGGTTAAGTAAAAGGAGGGGCATTATGAGAGTATTGATATTCACAGAAGGTGGAAGTCAAATTGGACTAGGACATATCTCTAGGTGTAGCTCCTTATATGATGAATTAGAAAATAGAGGAATTGAAGTGGAGTTCATCATTAATAGTGACATAGAGCAATTTGAGATAATAAAAGATAAACAATACAAGGTGGTTAATTGGTTAACAAAAAATTTTTTAACAAATTATATTAACCGTGACGATTATTGTATAGTAGACTCTTACTTAGCTGGAGAAGAGTTGTATAAGATTATTTCAGATCAAGCAAAAAAGGTTTTATTTATTGATGATAATGCAAGGATTAACTTTCCGGAAGGAATAGTTGTGAATCCATGTCTTAGTACCGAAGCAGTTAGGTATCCTAAAAATGATACTAACTGCTATTTAATTGGGCCTAAATATATTATTTTAAGAAGCCCATTCGTACAGGTTAAAAGAGAACATATTAATTCTCAAATTAAAGAAGTACTAATAACATTAGGTGGATCGGATATATACAATTTAACTCCGAGTATTTTAACGCAACTTAGTAGCAAGCCAGACATTACATTTAATGTTGTTATAGGGAATGCATTTGAAAATATTAAAGAGATAAAAAGTTTTGGTTCTAAGAATGTCAACTTTTATGAAAATGCCAGTGCAGAGGAAATGAAATCAATTATGTTAAGGTCTGATTTTGCTATAACCGCAGCTGGACAAACAATTTATGAGTTGATTAGCACGCAAACACCTTTTATTCCAATAAAAGTTATAGAGAATCAGCAGAATAATATATTAGCATTGAAAGAACTCGATTTGGTTGAAGAAACACTCGAATATAACACTCCTTTCTTTAATGAAAAGTTAATTTGTGAAGTCGAGAAAATAATGGTGTTAAAGAACCGTATTAACTTGACTAAAAAATATGAGAAAGTTATTGATGGATTAGGTAATAAACGAATTATTAATGCTCTAGTATAAGGAGAACTTATGGAAGAAAATTATTTTTTGAGAAAAGCAAAAGATGAAGATGTTAATGATGTATTTAAATTATCTAATGAGGATTATGTAAGAAAGTATTCAATAAATACTACTGAAATTGATTGGAAAGAACATAAGGCTTGGTTTGAAAACATTATGAATTCAGACAACCATATATTTTATGTGGTTACGGACCGTACAAATAAGTTTTTAGGACAATTGAGATATAGAGTAGAGAATGAGATGGCAACCATAAGTATTAGCTTATGCAAATCAATTACTGGAAGAGGATTAAGTAAAACACTTGTAAAAAATAGTATAGAGCTAATCAGCGAAGAAAGATATGAATTAAAGAAAATTATAGCTTATGTCTCAAACGATAATATCGCATCTAAAAAGCTATTTGAAAGTATAGGCTTTATATTACAAGAAAATAAGAAGGCAATGCTAAAGTACGAATATTTTATTTAACTAAAGGGGATTTTCGGTAAATGGTTATTGATAAAATTGATATATCTAAAAAAGTATTTGTAATAGCGGAGATGTCTGCTAATCATGGACATGATATAAATATTGCGAAAGAAACAATAAAAGCTGCTAAAGAGGCTGGGGCGGATGCCATTAAGTTACAGACCTATACCCCCGATACGATAACAATCGATTGTGATAATGAATACTTCCAAGTAAAACAAGGTACAATTTGGGATGGGAGAACTTTATATGATCTTTATAATGAAGCTTACACCCCATGGGAGTGGCATAAAGAGTTATTGGAATATGCGAAAGAATTAGACATTATGTGCTTCTCAAGTCCTTTTGATAAAACTGCGGTTGATCTATTGGAAAGCTTGAATGTTCCTGCCTATAAGATAGCTTCTTTTGAAATTACAGATATTCCATTGATTGAATATGTGGCAACAACAGGGAAACCTGTAATTATTTCTACTGGTATTGCAACTCTTAGTGAAATTGATGATGCAGTACAAGCATGTAGAAGAGTAGGAAATGACCAAATTGTTTTGTTGAAATGTACGTCGGCATATCCAGCAAAGATTGAAGATGCAAACTTATTAACAATGCAAAATTTAAAAGAAACTTTTAATGTTGAAGTGGGTTTATCAGACCATACTTTAGGTGTAACAGTACCTATTGTATCCGTTGCATTAGGAGCAAAGGTCATTGAAAAGCATTTTATCTTGGATAAAAGTATTGGTGGACCGGATGCAAGTTTTTCATTAGATAAACAAGAATTTAAATTACTTGTTGATTCAGTAAGGGATGCAGAGAAATCACTGGGAAAAGTAGATTATGAATTAACTGATAAGAAAAAGAAAAGTAGGGAGTTTTCTCGATCTTTATTTGCTGTTCAGGATATCAAAGAAGGGGAAACTTTTACTGAAGAAAATGTTCGTTCTATCCGTCCTGGCTATGGCCTTTCTCCAAAATATAGTAGGAATGTTTATGGATCGACTGCAAGTAAGGACGTTAAAAGAGGAACGCCATTAGGCTGGAACCATATAAAATAACGTGTACTCCAGAGATTGGAAGTAATGAAAATGACATACTTAGAAAAAATGTTCAAATTTCCAAACCTTTCTAATATTTTTTCGTTTGGCAGCGCAACATTAATTTCATCGGCGCTGTCATTTGTTTTAGGGGTTGTATCTAGAAATATATTAGGACCTGAACAGTATGGATACTGGGTTTCGTTATCTATGGCTTTTACGTTTATTCCTCTTTTACAATTTGGTGTACTAAATGCCATGAACAGGGAAATTCCGTATTACATTGCTCGTAACTCAATCGAGGAAGTAGATAGAATAAGGCAAAAAGTTTTTTCATACTTGATAACTGTTCCTATTTTTTTAATCCTGTTGTTATCTTTTTTTAGTTTGTTTGTGTATAAAAGTAATATTGCTTCAGAATACAAGGTTGGTTCTTTTTTTATTATTTTTATCGGAGTTTTGCTCTTTCTATCCGCATATGTAGAAATGTATTACAAATCAATTCAAGATTTCAAAAGTGTTTCTAAATTGATAACAGCAAAAGGCGTTGCTCAGTCTGTTTTAAGCATTATTTTTATTTTACTGTTAGGCTTTAGTGGTTTATTTCTAGGGATGATGGCAGGGCTGATAATTGAAATAATCATGGGTAGAAAAGCTTTTAGTAAAATGAAATTTATTTTAGATTTTCGATATCAAAACTATGTTCCATTAATAAAGATTGGCTTTCCAATATTAATGGTTGGATTAATCTGGTCTGTTCTTATTGCTACAGATAAAATTATATTAACAATTACGATGGATTCTTCAGCACTAGGGAACTATAGTGTAGCACTGTTAGTCTTCAGTACAATGATGTTATTACCACAGGTGATATCGCAAGTGTATTACCCAAAAATTGTAACGATGGTAAGTAAAGGAGAATATCAGCAAATAATACAGTCCTACAAAAGAGTGAACCTTGTTTTACTAGTAATCTCTATTATTGTAGTTTTAGTTGGACTACTTTTACTTCCACCAATAATCAGTTTATTAATGCCAGAATATGAAGGGGGAATTTTCTCAGCTCAAATATTGTTAGTGGGATTAATTCCTTTAACACTTGTAAATTATGCTGCAAACTATTTTAATGCTACTCATAATCAAAAATTATATATAAAAATACTTGTAGTGTGTATAGTAGTGAATATTGTGTCCAGTATATTGTTGTTATTAATTAAACTGGATATCTATATGGTTGCAGTCGGTACCTCAGCATCATTTTTATTATATTCTATACTTATGAATTTGTTTTTTTGGAAGATTATTAAAAAGGTGAAATAAGCAAGGGTGCCTGTCACTAGGCTCTGTATATGACGCAAACAAAAAAGTTCCATTTGAAGAAACAGATTTTGTGGATACCCCTGTTTCCTTATATGCTTCAACCAAGAAGTCAAATAAGTTAATGGCCTATACTTACAGCCATCTTTATAAGATTCCAGCAACAGGGCTCCGTTTCTTTACAATCTATGGTCCAATGGGCCACCCAGATATCGCCTACTTTGGTTTTACCGATAAATATTTTGCAGGAGATGCTTATGACTTATCTAGGTTTTTAGTGCAAGTTAAAGATGTATGATTTATGGATGATGTGGAGGAAACTGAGTAAAAGCGGATACAAAAGGCGCTAGACGATATCCAAATATTGGATTTTACCTAGCGCCCTAGATTTTTTGCTTACGTTCGCTGTGTTTGCCCCTGTTACATGCCCTCTTTAATTTTTCATCTTTGTATAGAACTTTTTTACAATTCTACTCACTACAGAAAACATTATAAATAGCCAAATAAGATTTATAAACCATATTGTATCGTCAACATGGTCTCCTTTTAAATAATCTTGATTAAACAGAAGAACAAGAATAGCTGTTAAAAAAGTGAACAGTTGAATGTAAAGATAAAATTTAAATGGTTTCCCTATTAAGTCAGGATCTTTTTGCTGTTCCATGTTTTTTAACTCTTTATTCTTAAAATATAAATTTAGCAATGCAATTAAAACTTTTGAAATTGTAAAAGATAAAGCTACTAAATTAATTATCCATTGAAGTTCGATTGGTCCGATAAGGTAGAAAAAGAATAAATAAACGATTATTAGAGCCAGCACAGTTGCAACAAAGTAATCAACTGCTTTGATAAAACTTCCCTCTTCAGCGTACTGTAATGATTTATTCAAAGTTATAGCGGCTGAAACCACGGCACACAACAATATTAAGCCTAAAGCTACTAATGCTAAAATCTCCATAAAACCACCTCCTTACTAATATTTTACAATGAAACTATACTGGATTAGTATCTAAAATACTACATTTTTTTAGGTGAAAGTAAAAAGTAGTAACGATAGGAACGGTGCCTGTTACTTCCTGAATAATCTTGTTTTACGGTTTTGTTCCACAAATGGGATAGAAAAGGTTGGCTGGACTTGGTGTTCCGGTGAATTTTTCTATCTTTTTTCTTTTTAACCTAGAAGCATTTTTTGTTTTTTATGTTGAATGTTTATGAGTGACGGTTTGCTCCATTAACCTTCCCTCTCAAGCTTCTCCTGTATGCCTTTCTACTTTGACTTTTTCTTCTCCTTTATTTTTTCGAAGTTCTCTATACTATCTATTTCTCTATTCTAATGAATTATATAAATTTTATATTTTAGGAGGTTCTGCTATGACGGTTAAGGTGTACAGTATCGGTTTGAAGGCTGGAGGACTATGTTGTTCAGGTGGAGGTGAGGATTTCGCCCGGGGCGGAGTAAATGGTGATTGTCGGGTTGCATACGTGTGCTGGAAATTGCAGCGTCTTAGAAACGGTGCCTGTCACTCCCCGAAAAATCTTGTTTTACAAATTGTTTCGCAAGATGCCGCGTGCCATTAACCATTTTCAAGCTTTAGTGGAAGTGGCTAAACTAGTAATATCCAAAAAGGAAGAGCCTCAGGTCTTCCTTTTTGAATTGGGCTAAAGAACTGATCTAGTTTTTCTTACTTACTATAACTCCTGTCCTTCCGCTTATTAGGATCAAGGACGAGAGTGTATGTATTTTTTGCGTTTTCTGTTGTCATGGCTTTCAGCTGCTCGGCGGTTAATAGCTTGTTGTTGAAGGAAGAGGGTCTCATGGGAATGAGCAGGGTGGTTCTGTTTTTAAAGTGGATCAGTGCTTTCCCGTTGTGGCTGGTGGCTCTTTTGATGTGGTAGGGGTTGAACCAGATGGTGTCTTCGTGCTTGGCGGAACGGGTTGGAAAGACGACGATTTTCTGGATGGGATTGACGGTAATAGGACACATATGAATCCCGCCGAGCAGCCACCGGGATGCTTCCATCGCCCCTTTGAGGGAGGACCCGGCATACAGGGTGCTGTAATGGATGATATCTAATGGAGACTGGTCGACGATGAAGGTTCTTCTTGTTTCGGTGACGAGGGTGCATGGCTTTCCATTTCGGTCGTACTGTCCCGTCATGTACATGATTTGGGGTTTGATGATGTAGTGCGGTTCAATGAACAAATGCTTCGACTCCTTTGGCAGCAGATCTGCTGGAAATGGTTTGGGCGAATCTGTTGTTTATCTGGGAGGGCCCTTGAAAGGGAGAGTTTGCTAGCAGGCTTGCCTTGCTGTTTACTGTTTGCTTGCCTGGGCATGGTGCTGACGCATTCGGACAAAATGAGGTAATCAAAAATTAAAGCGTTTACAAATGGCCAGATCGCCTTGATAGGACTGTTGGCGAAGGGGATTATAGATCCCCTTCGTCTTCCTCTTCTGAAAACGACCCTTTGCCGTTCTTCTCATAATCTTCAATTATTAGCCTGAAGAACTCAACAGGATCCATGTCGAGTGCCTTGGCAATCGAGTAAACTGTGTTGATTAAGGGCTGCTGGTAGTTGCCCTCAAGTTCCTGAATCGCTCTTGTACTAAGATCGCTCTCTTCCGCCAATTGCTCCTGTGATTTGAGACTGGCTTTTCTCAGCCTCACTAACACGTTACCTATGTATACGGGAGGGAATTTGCCCACTGAAAGTCTCCTTTTAAGACTATTACAAAATATGGGCAAACCTTTTAACACTCACCCCAATGTGTGAAAGTTGGTCGAGAGAAACTTTAAGCAGTATGGAAGGTTGAGAATGTGTTAGCCAGGTGGAAGAAGCGGGAAAGGAGCTTGTTTTAATAGGTTTTTGTGAAGTGACTACAGGATGTGACAAATTTCGCAAAAAAGGGAGAAGCTGCAGAAGGATTTAGGCTAAAGGAGGGAACAAACATTGGCGCCCTCGCACCGTATGGCCTTCCGAATAAGCTATTCAAAAAATCCCGGCAAAAATATGCCGGGAATAGGAAGATTAAAATTTAGATTATTGTCGCAAACTATAAATTTAGGATGGTGCCAACATAGTTGCCGATAATATAGCCAACTGTTCCTACAACTAAAATGGGTCCAATCAAGTCCTTCCACCCTTTTGCAATGGCAAGGCTGCCGCCATTGTAGGGCCTCCGATATTTGCATTGCTGGCAAGAATAATCTCTTCAAGACCTGCTTTGACCAACTTTCCAGCTAATAAGGAAACGGCCATATTAATGATCGCAACGATAAACACAAATACCAATAGCAATGGGGCGTTTTGAACAATAAGCGGAATGGAGGCCGGTATTCCAATAACCACGAAGAATATGTAAATCAAAAAAGTCCCTATTTCCTGGCTTCCATTAATCCGGTCAAAATATCCAGGGAATAGCCATAGTGCTAATAAGGTGAATGTAGTAAGCATTAAATACTTGTCACCTATAATACCGTTAATAAGATTCAACAAGAACGAGACATCATCCCCGGAAGGTATGAGTTCATCCAGGAAGGCGGCAATTTTAAAAGAAATAATAACGAACAAGAAGGCAGTCCCTACCGCTAAGGCAATGTCCTTTAAAGAAATATCTTTCCTTTTCCAAAAGCTCTCCGCTAAAGTTTGACCGCTTTGAGCGCCAGCGTTTTTTTCTACCTCAAGGATGTGGGGGGTATTATAATTCTTTCTAAAGAAATTGATTGCCGGGATCAACATGAGGAAAATAAAGAAAAGGGCCATCATCAGGTTATCCGCAACAACTGTGGAAGCAACCATTTCACCTGGAGTTTCGAACTTAGCCGCCATCGCAGCAAAGTTAACCCCTCCGCCAATATAGGAAGCACCGATAATACCTCCGATTTCATCAAGGTACGGAATATGGTCCTTTAACAGGAAGAAACTCACTGTAACCCCGACTACCGTTCCGATTGCACTAAGCAAGAATAGAAGGAGCAGCCTGCCGCTTTCTTTCCAGATTTTTTTAATAATAACGTGAAATAAAAGGAGTGGAAGCGCTAAAGGTACGATCACTCCCCAAATGGAATCATAAACAGGTGATGCAGCTGGAATAATGTTCGTGTTTGATAGAACGATCGCGCCAACCAGGGCAATAATAGCTCCTGAAATTTTAGAGGCCCAGCTAAATCGCTGCTCCAGGTAAATACTGACTGACGCCCAAACGACGATAATTCCCCACAACGTTATCGCATCATCCGCTTTGATAAGTGTTTCGCTCAATGGTACCCTCTCCTTTAACTTTTTTATTTTTCATATACATAAAAGCTTTTTGAAAGTTTATTGCTTCTGCTTCTTTACAGAGAAACCTATCCATCCCATTTTCTTTAGGAGATAAGGAAGCCTTGAAACATCCTATGGCCCATCTGGCTTCGGATAATGAATACGGTCAAAAACTTTCCCTCCATACTTTTTCTCCCTGCAGTATGCAGTTATTATTACAAAAAACTGAAAAGTTTGTCAATTAGTGCGAGTGAGAAGGTGGAGTGCTCCTAAACCACAAGGCATCGCGAGGGATTGAAGGAAAGGATGGCATGCTCGAAGTCAGCCGCTACTTCAATTAACCCATACAAACGTACTACCACACTTTTTCCCATCGCGCTCTACCTCCATCAAAATAGACTCTATAGAAAACTACCAAAGGGAAAATCGCCAAGGGGAACGCATATGCGTATCATTTTTGAGAGAATGTATCGAAATATGGAAGGCAGTGAAAAAAGCATCATTATGACACACTAATCAAACGTTTGATTAAAGTCGCCTTGATAAATCAACCTTAATGAAGGGTGGCATCGAAGTTAATTTTAGAAACGGGAATTCAGGCGAGTTTTTGCTTGTTGGGCAATGGCTGTATTGCTGTCAAAGTATGGCTAATCCTGGTGAGGCATGGGGACGGTTCGGTGTTCTATTTGCTTCCAGCAGAACCGTCATGCTATACGCAAAATCCTATTTCATATAAGTCTTCGAAATAGAGTTCATTAAACTTCTTGGATAGGATTCCAAAGTAGTAGGCGAATGGGTTGCGGAGGGTATGGGATTTCAGCTTGCCGATCATTTGCTTGAATGAGTGAATCGCAATCTCCAGCACCTTGTCCTTTTTGTCTTCACAGCTTTCCCGATAGGCAGCGATGCAGGCCATTCTCCAGTACTCTTCGATCGTTTTGGCTGACGGGAAGAAGTTTTTAACCAGATGGACGAAAGCTGTTGGTACAGTGTCGCTGGTATAGGTGTCATCAAGGTCTGTGGATAAAGGTTCAACACTTTGTGAATTTTCCTCGGGAGCGGTTTCTTTACGTTTTTTTAGTTCTTTATTTTTAGTTTTAAGAGGAATGATAGTTTCTTTAGGGTGGTTCAATTGCTGCTCTTTGGGTGGTTCACTTTTGGGAAAAGCGTTGA
The DNA here is from genome assembly GCF_000986785.1 of Mesobacillus campisalis. GTDB lineage: Bacteria > Bacillota > Bacilli > Bacillales > Cytobacillaceae > Mesobacillus_B > Mesobacillus_B campisalis. Next base: position 112,941 of record NZ_LAYY01000005.1, read on the forward strand.
AGACATAGAGATTGCTGGTTTGTGAGCCGTTCTTTCTTTGGGTTTCATGGACGGTGATGATCCCTAGCTGAATTGCTTTTTGGGTCATTCTTTTAAAGGTGGAGCGGGAGATGCCGTTGCCTTCGTATTCTTCATGGATTGCTTTCAAGATTGTTCCAATCTTTGCGTTGCTGACGCCGGGAATCTTCGCGGCAAAGCGGACCAGCCGCTTTAGGCCGACCAGCTCGCCCTTGGAGAATTCTTGCTTGTGTACCGCCAGCCATATTTCCATATGGTTGTTAAACTCTTTCAAACTGGCAAACTGGGAAAACTGTTCAAACTGGTCAATGGAGCTTGATTTTAAATTCATATAAATGCACCACCCTTTTACTTTCTATATAGGGGTTTGGTGCGGGGGAGGACGGGGTGAGTTGGGTTGATTTGTGGACATTTTGTGAAGGGTGGGAGGGTGAAATGGCAGTTGGTGCTTCCAGGCGGAAGCAGCTTTCTTTATGTGTCCATATGATATCCCTCCCACAAAGGGGAGGAAGACACCTTTTCCTAACCCATTTAATTTCTCTTTTAATTTTTGGATCAATGATACAGGTCATTCATTAGTAAGGACTTGTAGTGACATCGTTATGAATATAAAATTGTTTCAATGAGTATTTTTACATTTCCAAAGTTACTATAACCCTTATTATTTAAGGGTTTTTTGTTGATTGTTAATTGAATTGTCAATTGATTTTGAAAAAATAGTTGTCCCATGGATTAATAGCTGTTAAACTAAACTTGTAACGACGTCCTTACAAGATGCACCCAATTGCAAACGGTTTCAATTATTTTAAAGGGAGGATTTTCTCATGGCAATTCCATTCAACAAGCGAGTTTTCGCCGTAATGACTCTTATTCTAGTATTATTGTTAGCCGCTTGTAGCAGCAGTGAAAGTTCTGGCGGGTCTGATTCAAGTTCTGGGGAAAAAGTTAAGATTGCAATGATTACGAGTGAGGGAGGTCTTGGGGACCGCTCTTACAATGATTCGGGGAATGAAGGGTTAAAGAAAGCGTCGGATGAACTAGGCGCTGAAGTGAAAGTGGTTGAACCACAGGATGTTTCCGAAGGGGAAAAATACTTAACGCAGTTGGCACAAAGCGGATTTGATTTGGTAATCACATTGGATTTAGGCCATGAAAAAGTACTTAAGGAGATTGCACCTCAATATCCTGACACCCAGTTTGCGATCTTCAATACAGTAGTTGAAGGCGATAATATTACATCCGTCCTATTTCATGAGCATGAAGGATCTTTCTTAGCAGGCGCTCTTGCGGCCCTTGTTACTCAAGATGAGAGCGTAAACAATTTGAATGGAGAAAAGGTCATTAGTTTTGTCGGTGGTGTGGATTCACCTGGTATCAATAAGTTCCTTGTTGGTTATGAAGAGGGAGCAAAACATATTGACCCGGAAACAAAAGTGATTGTAGGTTACTCAAATTCCTTCTCGGATCCATCAAAAGGGAAGGAAATTACCTTGTCTCAAATTGAACAAAAAGCGGATGTTATTTACCAAGTAGCCGGCGCGACAGGTGAAGGGGTCATTGATGGCGCAAAAACAAAAGATGTGTTTGCGATTGGTGTTGACTCTGATCAAGATTATATTGCTGAAGGAAATGTTCTTACCAGTGTCATGAAGAGAGTAGACGTGGCGGTATTCGAACTATCGAAAGCAGCTCAGGGTGGAAGCTATGAATCGATCATCGAATTAGGGCTTAAAGAAAATGGTGTCCAATTAAGTGAAATGAAATTTACCAAGGATATGATTAATCCAGATCATATAGCTAAGGTGGAAGAAATCAAAGAACAAATCATTAATGGGGAAATTGAAGTTACGGATGTAACGAAGCAATAAAACCTAATCTAAATTGCCTGGTGAGGAAGCGATACAGATGAGTACCATCAAAGTGGTGAATTTAACCAAAAAATTCGGAGATTTCGTAGCAATTGATGGCATGAATTTAGAGGTGAATAAAGGAGAAATTCATGCCATTTGCGGAGAAAATGGTGCTGGAAAATCCACCTTAATGAATATGCTTTTTGGTTTGCTCAAGCCTTCGTCCGGTCAAATTTTTATCAATGGCATAGAAATGCATTTTCAGTCTCCCAAGGAGGCCATTGCACAAGGAATCGGCATGGTGCATCAGCATTTTAAGCTGGTTCCTAGTTTTACAGTTTATGAGAATGTTCTGCTTGGAGAGGAAATCGTTAAGGGTTTTAAAATCCAGCGTAACACAGAATATAAAGAAGTCCAGAAAACGATTGATCATTATAAGTTTGATCTCGATGCAAATGCCAAGGTTCAAGATATCTCTGTAGGGGCACAGCAACGTGTAGAAATTATAAAAATGCTGCATCGAAATGTAGATATTCTCATTTTAGATGAACCTTCAGCAGTGCTTACACCACAGGAAACAGATGAATTGCTTGATAATTTAATTGCTTTAAAAAAGTTGGGAAAAACAATCATCATTATCACTCATAAATTGGATGAAGTAAAGAAATGTGCCGACCGGATCACTGTGATTCGACGTGGCAAATATATTGGAACTGTCAACAACGAAGGTGTTACTCAACAGGAAATTGCCAGGATGATGGTTGGCAGGGACGTGAATTTGGATTTGCAAAAGGTCGAGATTGAACGAGGAAAACCTATTTTAACAATTGAAAATGTGAATGCCTACAATGATATAGGAGCACAGATTTTACATGATATTTCCATGAATGTGCACGAGGGGGAAATTGTAGGAATTGCTGGAGTAGAGGGGAACGGTCAATCATATTTGATGAATGCACTTTCAGGTATGCTTAAAATCCATTCTGGTGAGATTCTCTATCAAAATGAGTCGATCAAAGGATTAAATCCCCGCCAGTTAAGGGATAAAGGAATTGGTCTTGTTCCGGAGGACCGCTATCTGCATGGTTTAAATAAAACAATGAGTATTAAAGAAAATATTATTGCTGGATATCACTGGAGACCGCTTTTCTCCAAGCTTGGATTTCTATTAAATAAAGAACAGGACAAGCATGCCAGCAAATTAGCCAAGCAATTTGACATTCGTAATAGTGAAAATATGGATATTGAGGTGGGCTCTTTATCAGGAGGAAATGCTCAAAAGGTCGTGATTGCCCGTGAGATGTCTATGGATCCGCTCTTGCTGATATTGAGCCAGCCTACCAGAGGGGTGGATATCGGATCGATTGAATTTATTCACCAGCAAGTCCTTAATTCCCGTAAAAAGAAAAAGGCCGTTATTGTCATATCATCCGAGCTGTCTGAAATTATGACACTCAGTGACCGCATTTATGTCATGTATAAGGGACGGATCATTGGAGAACGAGTGACGAAGGAAACAACTAAGGAAGAAATCGGAGTATTAATGGCAGGAATTACAGGGGAGGAGGAAAAGCCACATGAAGAGAAGGAAGAATAACTGGCTGAAATCAATCTTTTCCTCCTTGATTCCAGTGTTATTGGCTTTTGCTGTTGGTTCCATTCTGATCATGATTGGGGGATATAGCCCTATTGAGGCCTATTCATCCTTGTTTATCGGAGCATTATCCAATCAAAATGCCATAATGAATACTCTGTTTGCATCCACGCCCTTGATCCTAACAGGTCTCGCAACAGCGATTGCCTTTAAGGCAAATATTTATAACATGGGTGTGGAGGGACAGCTTTACTTAGGAGCCTTTGCTGCAGCTTACCTTGGTTTCACCTTGCAAGGTATGCCTCCTTTTCTTCATGTGGCCATTTGTCTTGTGGGCGGAGCATTCGTCGGAATGATGTTCGCTTTAGTCCCTGCTATTCTAAAAGCTTTCTGGAACGTGAATGAAATGGTTGTCACGTTAATGCTGAACTATGCGGCTATTTTATTTACCACATATTTGGCGAGCTTCCCATTTAAAGCACCCGGAGCCTCCAACGCTACTACAGTGGACATTATGCCAAGTGCCGAGCTGCCAAGACTATTTACAGGATCCCAGTTAAACGGAGGATTTATTGTAGCGATTGGGGTTTTTGTCCTCGTTTGGATTCTAATGAAAAAGATGAAATTGGGCTATGAGATGAATTCGATTGGCCGAAATAATGAGTTTTCAGAGTATGTAGGAATGGGTGTTGCGAAAAAAATTATCCTGATCATGTCTATTAGCGGAATTGTTGCGGGACTTGCTGGAGTGGGAGAAGTGCTTGGAACACACCGGCGTTTTGTTGCAGAATTCTCACCTGACTATGGCTGGACAGGTTTGACGATTGCTTTATTAGGTAAGCACAACCCAGTTGGCGTTTTAGCAGGGGCTCTGCTTTTTGGAATCCTTAAGAACGGCGGAAGCTCAATGGAATTAATGGTTGGAGTGCCGAGATCTTTAATTGATGTGATTCAGGGATTAATTATCCTTTTCCTTGCGGTCGACTTTCTTAATAACCAAATTGGTTTGACCACAAAGTTAAAAGAACGTTTTAACAGAAGGAAGGTGGCCTAAATGGATGAATTGCTTCTTATTCTTCACTCCACTTTCCGAATGAGTACCCCGATTGCCCTTGCCGCGATTGGAGGTATTTTTGCCCACCGTGCGGGTGTTCTAAACGTAGCACTCGAGGGGATGATGCTGATTGGGGCCTTTGTGGGTGTCATGGCCAGCTTTCTAACAGGGAGTGTGATCATCGCTATTATTGCAGCGATCTTGTCTGCAATCATTCTAGGATATATCTTCTCCTTTTTCGGGATCACGATGAAAGGGAATGTCATTATTACCGGTCTCGCCATAAATACCATTGTCTTGGGGCTGACGGCTTATATTCTTCAAATCTTTTTTGGTCAGCGCGGAGTATTCTCGAATCCGAAGATTGTTGGTTTAAAACCTTTAGATATACCAATTTTAAGAGATATACCAATTATTGGCGATATCCTAAATCATCATACTCCAATGGTTTATATTAGTTTAATTTCTTTATTTGTCGCCCATTTTACTCTTTATCATACAAAATTGGGCCTTTATATCCGAACCGTAGGTGAAAAAGAGGAAGCAGCCCACTCCGTAGGGCTGCCAGTCAATCGGCTGAAGTATACCGCTGTTTTAATTGGAGCTGTTTTATGCGGACTTGGAGGAATCAATATCGCCTTGGAAAACGTGACGATGTTTGTTGAAAATATGACAACTGGAAGAGGGTTCATTGCCCTAGCAGCAATCTTCTCTGGTCAAGGTACTCCAATTGGGACATTTGTTTTTAGTTTTCTATTTGGATTTGCGGATGCCCTGCAAATCAGACTTCAGGACATCGATATTCCAGGGGCTTATATTCAGATGATTCCATTTTTGTTTATCGTCGTTGTCCTGACGATTGTAGGAATCTTTACTGTTCGTGGAAAAACTTCTAGGGGGTTCAAGAATGAGTAAAACGGCGCTGCTAGTCGTAGACATGGTTTATGACTTTGCACACCCTGACGGAGCGGTTTATTATCCGCAAAATTCGGAAATTTTACCGCGTATTAAAAGAGTGATTGATGAATGCCGAAAGCATGATTGTTTAATCGTGTTCATGCAGCAATCTCATCGCAGGGGGAAATACGATAAGCATTTGGCGAGTGTGGCCCGCCCGAATTGCATAGAAGGCACGGGTGGAGATGAGTTGATGCCGGAACTAGGTGTACAAGAAAATGACTTCATAATAAAAAAACGCAGGTATAGCTCCTTTTACGGCACAGATTTAGATTTGGTTTTAAGGGAGCATGGTGTACAAAGCGTAATTGTTTGCGGAACGAAAACCAATTGTTGCATCCGCGCCACCGTTAATGATGCATATCACTTAAATTATAACGTGATTGTTCCGCGTGAATGTGTGGCAACGAATGATGATACCAACAATGAAGTCCACTTATCCGACATTAACAAATATATGGGAAGCGTGCTCACGATGGAAGAGTTATTTCAGTTGTTAAGAGGAAGGGAAAGTAAATGAAGAAGGAGATTGATTTAATCGCTTCAGGCTATCCAAGCGTTGATTATATTATTCGGTTGAATGAAACTCCAAAAATAGGACGCACATCGATTATCCAAAATCGGGAGCATACGGATTCCTTCTTTGGCGGCTGCAATGTAAACATTGCTTATTTATGCTCTGTGATGGACCATAAAGCCTTGCTTTCAATGCGGGTTGGTGCTGACTTTGAAAGCAGTGGGTTTAAAGGCTTTTTAGAAAGTGGGGGATTAGATACTTCTAATCTCCAGGTCATAGAAGAAGAAGTCACTTCTACCTCCAAGCTGATTCTAAATGAGGACGGGAACCATATTACCTTATTTTACCCTGGTGCGATGGACGAGAAATTTCCTGTTGACATTGATGAAGAGCTCATTCAAAAGTCTCGTCTCGGTGTGATAACGGTGGGGGAGCCCAAGTATAATTTGAGATTTGCAGATTTGTGTATCAAACACCAAGTACCATTAGTGTTTGGGATGAAATGCGACTTCCAAGCCTTCACCCCTGGAAACCTGCTTAAAATGATGCATCATAGTGAACTGATCTTCATGAATGAGGGGGAGAAGGCGGCCCTGGAGGAAAGTTTGCCGATTCAGCGAATCGAAGACTTTCTTGATAACGGAATCACCAAACATATTATCGTGACCTTAGGAAGCGACGGAAGCAGGATTATTTCTAAACAAGATGGTGTGATTGCGGTAGAGAGGATTCCTGTGGCCAAGCCACAAGTGATTGCTGATACAACAGGTGTAGGGGATGCCTATATTGCCGGTTTCTTACATGGGTATTTGGAGGGGAAAACCGTACGGCAATGCGGTTTATCTGGCGCTATTATGTCATCCTTTATTATCGAAAAACAAGGCTGTCTTTCAAATATTCCGACGAAAGAAGCATTTTATCAAAGATACAGAGAAAATTTTCAGGAGGATTTATAAATGACTTTAGAAAAAACCCTTTATTTACAATCGACGGAAAAGGATATTGCAAAGTACGTTATTTTTTCTGGTGATCCAAGACGGGTGGAAAGAATCATCACTCTGATGGATGATGTGGAAAAGGTTGCTGTTAGCCGTGAGTACCATACGTATACAGGTTATTATCAAGGGGTCCGTGTAACAGTGACTTCAACCGGAATCGGTGGACCGTCGGCAGCAATTGCACTTGAAGAAATGTATGAATGCGGCATGGAAGTCGCAGTGAGACTTGGAACCGTAATGGGCTTAAAATCTAACCTCGGTAAATATATCATCCCTAAAGGAGCAATGAGGAAGGAAAAGACCAGTCATACGTATGTGGATTCGTCCTTCCCGGCTGTGGCTGATTATGATCTTGTTGCTTGTATGAATGAGAGTGTATCAACCAATGAAAGAGAATATGAGAATGGAATCGTCTGCACCATGGACGGATATTATACCGAAATGAAAGAATCGAAGCTGTCTCGTGAAATGGGCCGTGACATTCCTGGCGAAATTGCTGAATTGCACAAATATAATATTTCTGGAATTGATATGGAATCAGGGGTCGTCCTTACTTTGGCCAACTTAATGGGAATCCGTGGCTGTGTGGTGACCTTAACAACTGTATTGGATAATTTAAAAGATATGCTTAAAGATGACTTCCGTGTTGATGAAGAAATGATGCTGGCTAAAATTGTTCTCGATGGTTTAGTAATTTTTAATAAAAAAGGACTGTGATTAAGATGAAGAAAGTGCATCACTTATTTCAAAATCAAAAAGCAGTTATTGGCATGGTTCACTTGCTTCCGCTTCCAGGCACGCCAATGTTTGCCGGCGATGTCCAGGCGATTTATGACCAAGCTCTATTGGATGCAAAGACACTTGAAGAGGGCGGGGTTCATGCTTTAATGATTGAAAATTTTGGTGATATGCCATATAAGAAAACGATAGAAATCGAGCAAGTAGCGGCGCTGGCAGCCGTTTCTGCAGTGGTTAAGCAGCAGACGGATCTGCAAATCGGCATTGATGCGGCGTTTTGTGATTATAAAGCGGCAATCAGCATTGCACAAGCTGTTCAAGCTGATTTTGTCCGCTTGGCTGTGTTTGTGGATACTGTGGAAAGCTTTAACGGAATTATGGAACCATGCGCGGGCGAAGCATTGGCTTACCGGAAAGCAATAGGCGCAAATCATGTGGGCATTTTGGCAGATGTACAAGTGAAACATGCTCATATGCTTGTTCCTTCTGTTCCGATTGAGGAATCGGCAAAGGTTGCTGTGAGCTGCATGGCTGACGGAATTATTGTAACAGGAACCCATACAGGCGGAGAAACTCCGTTGGATTCGATTAAACGCGTAAAAGCTGTGGTCGATTGTCCAGTGATTATTGGAAGCGGCGTTTCTGCAAAGAACATTAAAGAACAATTATCCATAGCGGATGGTGCGATCGTAGGGTCAAGTTTAAAGAGTACAAGTGATCCAGCATCACCGATTGATTTAGAAAAGGTTAAAAGTTTGGTAGAGAATATTTACTAGGAAGGACCTGATTAGTATGTTACCAATGAGACCAATGAAACTAGGCGGAGAATATATCATTTTCGGAGAAAACGCTCTGGAATACTTAACCCAGCTTGAAGGTGATAAAAAAAGGGCACTTATTGTTCTTGGAGGATCCTCTGTTCAAAAGTCTGGTTACTTAACAAAAATAGAAAATTACTTAACATCAGCGGACTTTACAATTGATTATTTTACAGGCGTTGAACCTGATCCTTCATTTAATACCGTACAAAAGGGTGCACAAAAGATGGTGGAATTTGGGCCTGATTGGATTATTGCAGTTGGCGGCGGATCCGTGATGGACGCAGCAAAAGCGATGTGGATCTATTATGAACATCCACAATTGAAAACCCTTGAAGAAATTTCACCGCCGAATAAAATCCCTGCTCTGCGTAAGAAGGCAAAAATGGCTTGTATCCCTACGACAAGCGGTACCGGCAGTGAAGTGAGCCGCTCGGTTGTAATTACTGATACAGAAACACATATTAAACATGGAATCGGCGATATGGAAATGATGCCGGATATTGCGATTTTGGAGCCGGGCATAACTGCTTCCGTTCCCCCAAAATTTACTGCGGCAACTGGGATGGATGTATTGACCCATGCGTTAGAAGCGCTAGTGTCAAAAAGAGCAAACATTGTTGCTGATACGATGGCAGAGAGAGCAGCAATTGATGTATTTACCTATTTACCAGCTGCATATAAAGAAGGCAATGATTTAGTGGCTAGAGAGAAATTGCTCCTTGCCTCCTGTTTAGCAGGAATGGCCTTCACCAATGTTTCATTGGGTATTGTACACAGCATTGCCCATGCAGTAGGCGGAAAGTTTGGTGTGCCGCACGGCCTCGCGAATGCGATTATTCTACCTTATGTAATTGAATTTAATTCCCAGGATGAAAAGGCTGCTGAAATCTACCGTCAGTTTGCGGAAAAAGTAGGTCATGAGGATTTGGCCCAAGCTGTTCGGGATTTAAATGAAATGCTAGAAATCCCTGCTCATCTAAAGGCAGAGATTGAAAAGGATGAGGAGTTTGAGGCAGCGATTCCAGAGCTAGCTGAGCTTGCTAGCAAGGACGGCTGCACAAAAACAAACCCAGTGATTCCGGATGTGGACGGATTTAAAGAGCTAATCGCAACGATTTATTACGGTACAAAAATAGGAGTTCAATTATGACAAAGGTGATCTGTTATTTATCCAATGGTTTTCCATCCATCGAAAAAACACTTGAAACAGCTGACCTATATGTGGAAGGTGGATGTGACATTATTGAAATCGACATTCCTACAGATAATCCATTTTTAGACAACGAGTTTATTGGCGGCAGAATGCGAAAGGCATTCGAACAGAATCAAAACTATGATTATTATCTGGAAACGATCCGAAAAATAAGAGAAAAACATCCAGAACAGGAAATCCTCATTGTTTTATATGAGCACTCCTTAAAGGATATTGGCGTGGAAAAGTTCATTGAATTTTGCCATCAGCTTCATACCGAGGATATTATTTTAGTTGGAAATGAAGACAATCAGATAAAAAATGAATTAATGGAAAATGGAATCCGTGTATCCAGTTATATTCAATATCATTTGCCAGACGAAGAGATTGGCATGGCCAAGAATACAAATGGCTTTATCTATCTTCAGGCAAAGTCAGTTGGCAAGGTTCGTGAAGGCTGTGAAACATTAAGGGATTGTATTGAGTATCTGCGCAATGAAGGTGTGAATCAACCCATCTATTGTGGAGTAGGGATTTCTAATAAAGAAGATGTGGCAATGGTTTCAAATGCAGGGGGAAATGGAGCATTTATCGGAAGTGCGGTTTTGAAAAAACAAAATCAGCCAAACGAACTAGTTCACTTTATTCAGGAAGTAAAGGCAGCAACAATCAGAGGATGATTTAGCAATCCCTCCCCGGATGAATAGTGAGTTCAATATCACCATGGTGGTATTGAACTTTTTTAAACATTGAGGGAATGACGCTTAGTTGTTTAGTTAGGTTTATAAAAAAATATACAATTCATTGGTAAACATAGTGTTTGAGTTGCAATTTATGTATAAGGTAGAATATATGAGCAACTTATAAAATACACGATAGATCAGTGAGTGAGGAAGGAGCTGATTATAATATTCACTAGTAATGTTCCATTATATTTACAATTAAAAGAAAAAATCATAAAACTAATAGAAGAAAATGAGTTAAAAGTGAACGAGGCCATCCCTTCCGAGCCAATGTTAATGGAAGAGTACGGTTTAAGTCGTACTACAGTTAGGAAAGCACTAGATGAATTGGTAAATGAAGGATATCTATTTAGGGTACATGGGAAAGGTACTTTTGTGGAAGGTAGAAAGGTTGAACAAGGCCTGGTGAATCTAACTAGTTGTACCGAAGATATGAGAAACATGGGGCTATCGGCTCGATATGAATTATTAAATCAACAGATCATGCTGGCCACATCAAGTCTCAGAAACAATTTGAACATGCTTAGTGAAGGAAAAGCCTTTCATATCGAAAGGATTATGTACGGAAATGAATCACCTGTTAACGTGACAAAAAGTTATATACCCTATGATTATGTACAGGGGATTGAGCGTTTCAATTTTGAAAAGCAGTCTTTATATAAAGTTTTGGAAGAAGAATACAATATCACCATTCTCGGTGGGGTTAGAAGTTTTGAGGCGGTTGTAGCCGATGAAGAAACAGCTAAAAAATTGAGTATAGATGTAGGAATGCCACTAATAAAATTTGAAGGGCAAGTAAAAGGAAAACTCTCAGATGGTTCGGTCGTTCTGATTGAATACTTTCAAACTCATTATCGAACCGATCAAGTCAAATTTTATATTGATCAATTTAGGTGAAGCTTTCGATACACTTAAGCGAGGAAGGATATCAACTCGTCGCAAAAGAATTTTGGAAGGCGATTAAAAAGAAGTAGGAAGTATATGAATGGGAAGGCCAAATTCAGGCCTTCCCGTCTTTTATTTCGGGCTTGCTCGGGTGGGTTCCAGGTTGAGCCAGATGGAGTCTTTAAAATAACCAAGTGGAAAACATATGCATCTCATTCTTGACAGAGGGTGTCGAAACTTGGAAGGCAGCGAAAAAAGCATCATTATGGCCTACTAATCAAACGTTTGATTAAAGTCGGCTTGATAGATTAACCTTGGTGAAGGGTGGCATCGAAGTTAATTTGGGGAACGGGAGTTAAGGGCGTTTTCGGTTGTACATGTACTGAATCGATTGGTGTCAAAGTGTGTTAGTGAATCAGGGGACGGTTCTCGTGATCTATTGGCTTACTGAAAGTGATGCTCTATACCCACTCTAGAAAAGTATTTACAAAAAAATAAGTTTACTATTGAATTTTTAATTGTTAGAATATTCATTAAAGAGGTCTAATATCATTAGGTTAAGCTTTTTTAGGAAAATTGGTCAGGCAGCTATACCGTAGGATTAGGTAACAGTAAGATTTTTACGGGTAAATTTTTTGTGGAATTGGTCAGGCAGCTAAACCGACTAATTTTTTAATTGAGCTATGTCTGTGTATTTTTTTATAAAATTGGTCAGGCAAGTAAACCAGTTCCATCCTTGAATAAGTAAAGATTGGGTAGGTGTACATTATGGTATTGGGGAAGATAAAGAAAGCTGATAAGTTGTATATTCGAATTGCGGAAAATATTAATTCCAAGATTAATGACGGAACTTTTAAAGTTGGTGACCGCTTGCCGGCCGAGCGGGATATTGCCGAGCAAATGAGTGTAAGCCGGGCTTCCGTCAGAGAGGCTCTGGCAATATTGGAGATACTTGGGACAGTGGAAATCAGGGTTGGAGATGGATCGTATGTCAGACAGAAAATAGAAGATTTCAGGTTTGAACTGAATAAAATTAAAAATTTTAGTCTTTATGAACTCATAGAGGCTAGAAGTTATATAGAAGGCATGATAGTAGAAATTGCCGTAGAAAAAGCAACAGAGGAAGACATCATTGAACTAAAGAAGAACATTTCTGAAATGGAGTCAATCCTCGATGACGATGAGCAAGTTGACCGATTTTTTGAGTTAGGGATGGAGTTCCATAAGAAACTTGCGAAAGTTGTTAATAATGAAGTGATCGTTAGCATAGTAAGCACTCTGATTGATCAAAATCTATCTACTACCTGGAAATTGCTGAATAAAAAAATATTGAGTGTTCGATCAGCCAGGGAACACCAAATTCAAGAACATCAAGTTGTTTTACAGGCTATTGAACATCGGGACAGAGAGGCAGCACGTAAAGCGATACAGATGCATTTGCACCATCTTGAAGATCTGCTAACGATGCTTTGAAAACTGAAAAAATAGGTGATTGAAAGGAGGGGGTTTTTATAAGACAAGTAGGTCACTAGTTTAAGACATATCTTGAAAAAAATAGGAGGGTGGGAATTGTTAGATTTAGTTATTAAGAATGGAACGGTAATAAATGCAGATGGTGAACAGAAATGTGATGTGGCAATAAAGGACGGGAAAATAGTTGCTTTGGGAATGAGTAGCTATTTTCCAGAGGCAAATAAAACAATTGATGCCGCCGGGAAATATGTGATGCCAGGATTTATAGATTCTCATGTTCATGTCAACTTGGAAATGGGTGGTAATAAAACTCTTGATTCGTTTAAAGAAGCCTCAAGGGCTGCCGCTTATGGTGGTGTTACAACAATGATAGATTTTGCAATCCCCTATGGGGAAGAAACGCCTTTACAAGCAATCGAAAGGAGGATGCAGGAAGCAGAAGGTGATTGCCTGATTGACTATTCCTTTCATGCTTGCTACACCCAAAAACATGAAAGGCATCTAGGAGAGGTTAAGGATATTATTAGTGGTGGAGTACCAACCGTTAAAATGTTTACTACTTATAAAGATGTAGTACAGATTGAGAAAAATTTGATTCTTGATATCTTAAAGCAATTGCACCTTCATAATGGAATGGCTCTCTTCCATGCTGAAAATAACGAAATTATCCAAGCCGAAACGAATCGGCTAATGAGCCAAGGGAAGACTAGCGCCGAGTTTCATCCGAAAAGTCGCCCGCCAATTGCTGAGATTGAAGCCATGTATAGTTTAGCCTCATTAATCCAACTAACAAATACGCCCTCTTTGTTTGTCCATGTGACTACAAAAGAAGCTGTTGAGGCTTTTAGAAAAAATATAGATGGAGTCCCAATCTTTACAGAAACTTGTCCGCAGTATCTTGCACTGACAGATACAAGTTACAGTCAACCAAATGGTGAAAACTTTATCTGCAGTCCCCCATTAAGGTCTGACCAAAGTCGTGATGAACTTTGGGAGATGATTAATGATGGGTTAATTGATGTTGTCAATAGCGATCACTCTGCCTTTAGCGTGGAGCAAAAGCAAGCTCACAAACACAATTTCACGAATATTCCGAATGGTCTGCCTGGCATTGAAACAACAGGCCTCATCCTGTTTTCGGAAGGAGTTATTCAAAGGGGATTACGGCTGAGTAAATTTGTTGATTTAATGTCAACGATGACGGCAAAGTTGATGGGCCTATTCCCGCAAAAAGGTTATATAGGTGTTGGCAGTGACGCCGATATTGTGATTTATGACCCCAAACCATCGTATCGGCTCACTGCGAAACACCTGCACATGCAAACTAATTATACACCATTTGAAGGTAAGGATGTTGTAGGGGAAATACTTATGACGATCAAAAGTGGAAATGTCTTAGTGGAAAATAGCACATTAAATGATCGTGCATTGAAGGGAAATTTTTTAAAAAGGAAGCTCTCTTTTTGATAGTGGCCTCCAAAATTCCGTTATATTTACCAGTGCCCAATTTATGATTGTCCGGAAGAAGATAAAAAAGCAGGAGAAGGGAGTATATTTATGAGCAAAAAGGCAGTTGACCTAAATGGGTTAAATCCTATTTCCGAATCTGATCGCCCAATGACTTGGAAGACCTACGTACTATCTTTCTGGTCCACGGCCATCATTATCCAGGTAATGGCTATTGGAACATTCTTATTGCAAGGTGGACTAAACATATATCAGGTAATAGCGGTAGGTGTTATTTCTGGTATATTAGTAGCCACTTTTTGTACCGTCAACTCTTTTGCAGGTCTCAAATATGGTATCCCCTTCATTATTCAACTTCGGTCCAGTTTTGGATACAGAGGTGCGAAAGTGGCTTACATCCTTAGAATAGTACCCGCCATTTGCTGGTACGGTATAGGTACTTGGCTGGGAGCTTTGGCGATTAACCAAGTCATGATGACTCTCTTTAATTTACCGGAAATGAAATTTCCCTACTTTTTCTTTCTAACCGTTGTTCACATTTTTCTATCGTATAGAGGAATTAAAGATATCACTTGGTTTAATGCAACGGTAGCCACTGTAATTTGTGTAATCCTAATCTATTTCTTTTATCTAATTCTTGTTAATGGTCAGTTGGATTTCACAAAGTATACCAATATTCCTGGTTCGTGGGGGTGGCTGTTTTTTGGAGGGATTTCTGCTGCAACCGCAAACTGGGCAACCGTTATGCTCAATAATTCCGATTTAGCCCGTCAATTAAGACCCGGAAATGGGAAAACAAGTTTTCTTGGTAACTTTGCCGGGATTATCCCTCCTTGGATTTCTATGGTGTTTATCGGGCTGCTGATTTTTGTTGCAACAGGAAATGATGATCCTATTGCGGGATTAATGGCGCTAGCACCTAACCCAACATTTGGGATTATTTTAATGATTTTCATTATCCTGGCTCAAATAACTTCTAATTTAACAACTAGCGTATTACCTGCTGCACTGGCTTTTCAGGATCTGTTCAAAATGAAATGGACAACTGGAGTCATTCTATCTGCTTCTTTATCGGTGGTTACCATGCCGTGGATTTTATTCAGCAGTCAATGGTTTTTCACCTTTCAGAATATCTACTCCTCTTTCCTGGGTCCCATTCTAGGCATTTTATTAGCAGATTATTGGATCATTAGAAAAGGTAAACTCAATCCAGACCACTTATATAATAAGGAGAGTGGGGCTTATCGTTATTTTAAGGGATTTAGCCCTGCTGCATTTATAGCCATGATCCTGGGTGCCTTAGTCTCATTCTCACTGCTTAAAGTAGCTTGGCTGGTTGGATTTCCTTCAACTTTTGTTATTTATATTCTATTAAAAAAGAGTGGGATTGATGAAAAATTCCAAAGTGGGCACGTCGAATCGAAAACAGTAGGGATGTAAAAGTTTCAGGCGTTAAAGTGGCTTGAGTAGAAATGAAAGCGCATTCCATTGGTGAACTACGAAACATTCAATATTTCAAGAGATTCAGGCTGTTAAACACCATCTATAGGTTGTAAGGTATTTATCATTTTAAGGGAGGGCGATTCTTTTTGAAGTTACGAGGAAGAACGGCTTTGATTACAGGAGGATCTACGGGAATTGGAAAGGAAATTGCACTTGCTTATGCTAGGGAAGGCGCTGATTTAGCCATTAATTACTACAAAACAAAAGAGGAAGCGATGGCATTAAAGAATCGCATTGAACAGGAATTTGGAAGAAAAGTAATGATTGTCGAAGGCGATGTCAGTGAAGTTGACCCGGTTTGTAGTATGGTAGAGGCAACCTTGGAGAATTTCGGAGCTATTGACATTCTGGTTAATAGTGCTGGTATTACCCACCAGTCACCGGTTACAGATTTGTCTGTCGAAGATTGGGACCAAATGATCAAGGTTAATATGCGCGGCCCCTTTTTATGCGTAAAGTTTGTATTACCACATATGTTGGAGAGGAAATTTGGCAGAATCATTAATATAGCTTCTCAGCTAGGTCAGCTGGGAGGAACAGAGAATGCTCATTACGCTGCTTCAAAAGCTGGCGTAATTGGTTTTACCAAGTCAGTAGCAAGAGAAGTGAGTATTCATGGAATAACAGCAAATTGTATTGCGCCTGGCCCAATTGCAACTCCATTTTTATTAGAGGGTTACGATGAGGCTTGGAAAGAGAGAAAACAAAGCTCTCTCCCGCTTGGGCGGTTCGGAAGACCTGAAGAGGTGGCTCCTACGGCAGTTTTGCTCGCCTCCGACCCAGATGGCAACCTATATACAGGACAGACCCTGGGACCAAATTCCGGAGATGCCATGCTTTAATGTGAATATGAACTTTAGAATGGTGGAACTAACCCCAACCTAGCTTAAGTGTAGTGAATTAATTAATAAACTATTTGTTTTAGAGGACACGGGCTTGCACCGCGTCCTCTTCATTATTAAAACGATAAAAGGACACTATTCCTGAAGCCATTTGTAGTATCTTAGGTTTTTCTTAGAGCGACGTGTCAAACTTCAGTTTTAGTTTTCGAGAATTTTTGGGGTGGATTCAAAAACAAATTGTTTCATAGCAAATCCCACAATATAAAGAATTAGAAAAAACGCCTGCTTTTCTTTGCAGGCGAAAGGGAGAGGAGTGTTTGTTGGTACGGACCCCTTGTTTTTTATATCGCTGATTTAATACTTATAAACAAATATTTACCGATGGAGAAAGATTCCTTCAGTAGGTATTTTAATTTCTATGGCTGAACCTTCTTTTTCTGTATGGATATCCATTTCTCCTTGGAAGTCACTGGATGTAAGTCCCTTTAAAATTGTAAGTCCGAGGCTGTCAATTTTGTTAATATCGAAATCTTTTCTGAATCCCTTTCCATTGTCTCGAACAGAAAGTAAAATATAATCCGCCATCCTTTTACATTGAATGTTAATTATTCCTGAATCCGTATCTGTAAATGCATGTTTAAAGCAGTTAGTGACTAATTCGTTAATAATTAGAGCGATGGAAGTTGCTTTACTATATGGAATAAAGATATCATCTAAATCTAAGTTGATGCCAATTTTGGGGTTATCATTCATGATTTGAATAATTGACTCAATTATTTGTTTAACGTTGATAATACTTCTGCCTAATTTGTCTTTAGACAGAAGGTTGTGGACTGAGGCTATGCTTTTTATTCGGTTAATTACACTATCTAATAACTCATCAATCGATTGATCAGAAGAATTTTTCTTAAATTCCTTTTGTAATGACAGAATTCCTACAATAGATTGGAGGTTATTTTTAATTCGATGGTGACTTTCCTGTAATAAGGCGGATCTGCCTAACAATCTTGTGTCTTCAATAGCTATAGCTGCATGACGAGCTAGTGCTGATAAATATTTAGATTCCTCTTTTGAATAGACATAGAGGGTTTCATAAGATAGTTGAATGATTCCTGTTACTTGGGATCTAATTAATACGGGAATACAAATGACCGTTTTTACATTCACACTTTTTTCAAACAAGGATTTAAATTCTTTATCTTTCTCATTGGTATAGTAAATATCATTTTCTTTAGCGATTTTCAGAATAGCCTCTTTTGTTAATTGGGCATGTATTTCTTTATTGTTTTTAAATTCGATATCGTCAATAATGCTCCATGTGAACTCATCGATTAATTTAATGGAACATCCATCAGCATTCATGATACGAGTAACTTCTTTAGCCAATAGGAGTAATACGTCTTTTAATTCATATTCCGATGTAAGGAATTCTGCAGCTTTAAATACTGTATCAAGAATGCTTTTTTGATCATGATCAGTGTATCTACCGTTATCTTTGAAATTGTAATCTTCAATCTTCATTAACAATCTTTGTGGATCACTCTTTGCCTCTTCAGCAGGCATTTCATCAATAATCATACCGTTTGATAGGATTGATATCCGATCAGCAAGTTTTAGAGCATCTTCCCACTGTTTTGTGATGTAAACAATACTTCCATTATCCTCTTTATACTGCTTGAACGCCCTATAGATCTTAGAAGCTTTAGCAGGAGAAAGCCCTTCCATTGGTTCGTGCATGACAATTACTTCTGGGTTTTGTAGTAATACGCTCGTAATATAAACAAGTCTTTTATCTTCATCCGATAAATTACATACCTTGCTTCTACTATCAATATCGAGATTAAGATCATCTAATATTTTTTTAGAACTTCCCTTGATTTTACCCCAATTAATAAATGGAATAAAATCCCTTTTAGGGAGATTCGACAAATGGAGGTTTTCTGCTACCGTAAAGTGATCAATTAATAATGGTTTTTGGTGTAATATGGCTACTTTCCTTGCTTTATTTTCATTAAGTACTTGGTTCTTTAACAAAATTTCTCCCTTAGGATGTGAATTATTTAATAAATTCATTATAGACTCTATGAAAATCTTCTGCTCAGAGCTGTTTTTAATAATGAACGCATGGATCTCAGAATATCCTAGATTAAAATTTATATTTTTTAAAAACCCATCAGGACTATTATTTGTAAGATTCCTACATTCAAAAATGAAGTTTGACAACATACTCTCTCCCAACCATTTTGCTATAAGTCTGATCATCATTTCGTTCTTTCAGTTATACACTATCTAATAAAGAAGCACCATACCTTCACCGATTTTGTTAAAAAGATCTTCCCTTTAATCCCTTAATTTTGTTTTCATAACCTGTAATTTTTAATAAATTTGATAAAGCTATATAGCTTTTTTTAAAACGATGTTACTATAAAGAGGTTGGAGAACGCTTTCATTTATATCATAAATGTTTCGATAAAGAACAAATGGATGGTGATGATCGATGACAAAATCTTTGCGGATTTTACTTGCTGAGGATGAGTATTTAGTTCTAATGGGGACTAAAGCGTACGTCGAAAAGCTTGGTCATCAGGTGGCAGGGGTCGCCACAGATGGGGAAAAGGCAGTGGAATTGGCAATAGAAAAAAAACCGGATCTTGTTATCATGGATATTAATATGCCAAAACTTGATGGAATTGATGCGATAAAAAAAATAAATGAAACATTGTATATCCCCAGCATTATTGTAAGTGGTTATCATGATGAAAAACTCATAAATCGAGCCACGGAAGAAGGAGTATTATATTATTTATTAAAACCTATTGATATTCAAGATTTAAAAATAGCCATTAATATTAGCTTAAGTAAGTTTGAGGAATTTAAGAAATTGCAGGACGAGCTTAAAAGTACAAAAAATGCATTAGAAGCTCGTAAATATATTGAAAAAGCAAAAGGAATACTGATGGAGAAAATGAACTTAAAAGAGGCAGAGGCAATGAAACGGCTCCAAAAGTTGAGTAGAGATAAAAATAAGAAATTAGTCGTAATTGCAAAGGAGCTCATTGAGGCCGATGCTTTATTTCATTAAAAGTAAATTTTTCAAAAGTTACTTGACTATTACAAATTCCAAAAATATAATGATATTAAAGTTCCAACATTGTAATAATTGATTGAAGATATTTTCTATACTTACGATTGGTATAGAAAGATTAAATGCTACCTCTTAACAGTTTATACTCAAAATTTAATATTTTAAATTTTATACTTATGGCTGGTATAAAATTTATGATGGCTATGGGTGCCATATTTACGGGAGTTTTTTTATGTTTTCTTTTAAACATAAACACTCGCGCAAATATGGCACTTTTTTGTTTTTTTTAAAATGGAAGCGTGTGCAACCTGTTCGCTTGCTCAATTTGAAAGGGGTGATAACAAAAACAACTATGGCACTCAATATTGCTTGTGGAGAAAGGATAGGGATCACCATTCATTAGGATTGATCCTGTAAGGAATCTTACTATGAGTTTTTGTAATCCCTATACCCATACTGTCTTTAAAAACAAGGATTTTAAGAATATTACCATACCGGGGGGAAGAGAAATGAAAAATCTGTCAAAGAAATGGTTAGTCCTTTTATTAGCGTCTGTTATGTTTCTTGCTGTTGGTTGTTCAAGTCAAAGCAGCAGTGCTGATGGTGAGGGGAAGAAGACAGGAGATTTAAAAATCGGGATGTCGTTTCAGGAAATGAATAATCCTTATTTTATTTCGATGAAAGAAGCGCTTGAAGAAGCTGCAGGTGAGATTGGTGCAGAAGTAGTGATTGCGGATGCCCAGCATGATGTGGCCAAACAAATTAATGATATATCCGATTTGGTTCAAAAGGATATTGATATTCTCTTAATTAACCCAACTGATAGTAAAGGGGTCGAAGGGGCTGTTGAAGCAGCAAATAAGGCTGGTGTTATCGTGGTCGCTGTTGACGCACAGGCAGACGGCCCAATTGACTCATTTGTTGGATCAAGAAACTATGATGCAGGTTTTTTAGCCGGTGAAAAAATGGCTGAAGATCTAGGTGGAAAAGGAAAAGTTGCGATTTTAGATGGTATTCCAGTAGTACCCATTCTTGAGCGTGTAAAAGGATTTAAAGAAGCAATTGCTAAACATCCTGGAATAGAAATCGTTGACATTCAGAACGGAAAACAGGACAGAGCAGAAGCAATGAAAGTGACTGAAAATATGTTGCAAGCTAATCCAGATTTAAATGCATTATTCAGTGTAAATGATGAAGGTGCTCTAGGATCCCTGGGTGCGATTGAAGCGTCTAAAAAAGATGTAGCACTCTACAGTGTCGACGGACATCCAGAAGCAATTGAAGCTATTTTAAAAGGCGGCAATTTTAAAGCAACGACAGCCCAATTCCCTAGAGACCAGGTGAGAATTGGTCTTGGCATGGCTCTGGCGAAACTTTGGGGAGCTGAAGTAGTACCTACAGAAGTACCAATTGATGTTGAACTGCAAACAATTGATAACGCAGAAGACTTTAGCTGGTAATCATGACACAAGGGTGCTTTTTAGAATTTTGTGAAAGCACCCTATAGAAAAATGCATGAAGGAAGGTGATTGCTGTGGATAACGTTTTAGAGATTGAGAATATCACGAAGGAATTTCCTGGAGTCAAGGCTCTCAAAGGCGTTAGTTTTGAGGTTAAACGTGGTGAGGTACATGCCTTAGTTGGGGAAAATGGAGCGGGAAAGTCAACATTAATGAAAATACTGTCAGGTGTGTATACCCCTACGACAGGGAAGATTCGTTTAGATGGAAAGGAGGTTATATTCAATGATCCTAAGCAAGCACAACAATTGGGTGTCAGTATTATTCACCAGGAGTTTAGTTTAATTCCATATTTGAGTAGTGTTGATAATATTTTCTTGGGTCGTGAGAAAAAGGGAGCAAACCGATTATTAGACAGAAAGAAGATGCGAAAAGAAGCTGAGGAAGTTTTGCAAAGGTTAAATGCAAATATTGACTTGAACAAACCAGTCGCACATTTGAGTGTTGCGAATCAGCAATTTATTGAAATTGCGAAAGCAATCGCCATTGATACGAAGGTATTAATTTTTGACGAACCAACAGCGAGTTTAACAGGAAAAGAGATTGATAAATTATTTGAGTTAATTGAGAAATTGAAAGCTGATGGTGTAACCATTATATATATATCGCATCATTTGGATGAAATCTTGCATATGTGTGACCGAATGACCTGCTTACGGGATGGGGAATGGGTTGGTACCAGAGAGGTCAAAGATGTTTCAAAACAGGACATTGTCAAAATGATGGTTGGAAGGGAAATTGTTAATGTGTTTCCTGAAAAACCAACAGGTAACGGAAAGGCAGAAATACTCCTGGACGTGAAAAGGCTGCACAATAAAAGCGTCGCTGATATTCAGTTTTCCTTGAAAAAGGGGGAGATTATTGGGATTGCTGGTTTAGTAGGATCTGGAAGAACCGAAACAGTCAGAGCCCTAATAGGCGCTGATCCTGCACAGGAGAAAGATGTTTATATCAATGGACAAAAAGTTGATATTAAAAATCCCACCGATGCATTATCCCATGGCATAGCCCTCATTCCCGAAAGTAGAAAAACCCAAGGGCTTGTACTGAATATGACGATAAAAAATAATATTAGCTTGCCAATTCTAAAAGATCTATCAAGTTTTTTAGGATTGATTAATAAGAAAAAAGAAGACGGTGTCATTGAAAAATCGATTCAAGACTTATTGATTAAAACGCCAAGCAGCCAACAATTGGTGAAAAATTTAAGTGGTGGGAACCAACAAAAGGTAGTCTTAGCGAAGTGGCTTAATACAGATTGTAAAATCTTAATCTTTGACGAACCTACCCGTGGGATTGATATTGGCGCAAAGGAAGAGATTTATAAATTAATGCGAAACTTAGCAGATAAAGGACTCTCTATTATTATGATTTCTTCGGAATTACCTGAGATTTTGGGAATGAGTGATCGGGTCCTTGTGATGCACAAAGGACGTATAAAGGCAGAAATTAATGGAACAGAAACGACTTCTGAAAAGGTAATGTATTACGCAACGGGTGGTGGGGATGTATGAGTCAATTAGAACTAAATTATCAGAGAAAAACAGTCAATGTTAAAGAAATGTTTAAAAACCCTGAGATGTTAACCTTAATTGGATTTTTTATCCTGTGTGTATTTTTCAGCATAGCAAGTGAACAGTTTTTAACAGGAAATAACATCTCAAATATTATTAGACAAGTTTCAATAAATGGAATTCTAGCTGTTGGGATGACCTTCGTCATACTAACAGGCGGTATCGATTTGTCTGTAGGGTCAGTAATGGCTTTTACTGGGACGATTATGGCTGGAATGATGATCAACATGGGAATGCCGCCAATTGTAGCGGTATTACTAGGGATTCTGTTAGGAGCTGCGCTTGGGTATATCAATGGTTTGTTTGTCGCTCATGCAAGAATACCAGCTATTATCGTGACCCTAGCAATGATGGAGGTTGCGAGGGGAGCTGCCCTTTTATATACAGGAGGATACCCGTTATCAGGATTACCTTCATCCTACGCTTTTATTGGAAGAGGAGATTTGTTTGGAATTATTCCAATGCCAGCCGTCATCATGGTTCTTGTTTTTATCATTGCTTATATCATATTAAACCATCTGCCAATTGGCCGATATATTTATGCCATTGGTGGGAACGAAGAAGCAGTTCGTCTCTCGGGGGTTAAAGTAAAACGGGTTAAAGCGTTTGTATATTTGGTCAGTGGGGTGACTGCTGCCATTAGTGGATTGATTATGACATCAAGACTTTCTTCAGGACAGCCTATGGCTGGAGAAGGATATGAATTAGATGCAATTGCTGCCGTCGTATTAGGAGGAACAAGCATTGCTGGTGGTCGTGGACATATTTTTGGTACGATCCTTGGAGCCCTATTATTGGGGGTTTTAAGTAACGGACTGAATTTGATGGGTGTTTCTCCTTATGTTCAAAGAGTACTTAAAGGTGCGATTATCGTGGGTGCTATCTATTATAGTAGCGTTCGTCAAAAAGATTAACATTCTTTAGGTGTATCAACGTTATTTTATCAAGATAATAAAATCCATTTTAAGGGAGAGGTTCTTAATGTCAGTATTACCGGAAACAATGAAAGCTGTTGTCGCATATGGTCCAGAAGATTACCGTGTTAAGGAAGTACCTACACCAAAAGCAGGTTATGGTGAAGTCGTGATTAAAGTAGAAGCTTGTGGAATTTGCGGTAGTGATTTAAAAGCATTCCATGGATCAGCCATGTATTGGGGGGGAGAAGACCCTTGGATGAAAGCACCTGTTATTCCTGGACATGAATTCTATGGTATTGTGGCTGAATTAGGTGAGGGCGCTGCGGAAAAATATGATTTGCAAGTGGGTGACCGAGTAACAACTGACCAAATTAACCCTTGTGGAAAATGCAAATTCTGCCAAACAGGAAAGTACTGGATGTGTGATGTTCACAATATCTATGGGTTCCAAAAAGGTGTGGCAGAAGGCGCTATGGCTGAATATATGAAATTTGGCAGTACGGCCAGAATCTATAAAATTGGCGATGGTGTAACAGCGGAAGAGGCTGCCTTAGTAGAACCAATGGCATGTGCGGTACATACGGTTCAAAGAGCAACCATTGAATTTGAAGATGTCGTCGTACTAGCTGGTGCAGGAACTTTAGGATTATGCATGACTCAACTTATTGCATTAAAAACACCTAAGAAATTAATTGTATTAGATACCAATGAAAAGAGGTTATCGGTAGCTAAAAAACTTGGCGCAGATATCGTTATTAATCCATTAAAAGAAGATGCCATTAAAATAGTGAAGGACTTAACCGATGGTTATGGTTGTGATGTATACATTGAAGCAACTGGACATCCGACTGGTGTAACACAAGGGTTAGAAATGATTAGAAGACTTGGCAGGTTTATTGAATTTAGTGTATTTGGTCAAGAGGTAACAACAGACTGGAGTGTTATCGGCGACAGAAAAGAACTTGATATTAGAGGTTCCCACTTAGGTCCATATACTTACCCTATCGCTATTGATTTATTTGAGCGCAACCTTATTACTTCAGAGGGAATCGTCACGCACAGTTTTAAGGTGGATGACTTTGCAGAGGCGATGGAAATGGCTCATCATCCGGAAGCAATTAAGGTTTTATTAAAGCCATAATAGAGTTGGTTAAAGAATTAAGATCGGCGACTAGATAGGGATAAAGGATGATAACAATGGATTATTTAATTGGTGTTGATATAGGAACCCAAGGTACAAAAGCGGTATTGATTGATCCAAATGGGAAGGTGTTAGCACACAGTTATAAAGGTTACGATGTTGAAACACCAAAGCCATCCTGGGCTCAGCAATGGCCTGAGCCTTGGGAAGAGGCTGCATATTTCACCATCAAATCAGTGGTGGAAAAATCAA
The DNA here is from genome assembly GCF_000986785.1 of Mesobacillus campisalis. Taxonomy (GTDB): domain Bacteria; phylum Bacillota; class Bacilli; order Bacillales; family Cytobacillaceae; genus Mesobacillus_B; species Mesobacillus_B campisalis. The sequence continues at coordinate 138,082 of NZ_LAYY01000005.1, forward strand.
ACGTAGACCCTAAGGATATTAAAGGTGTTGCGATTAGTAGTTTGTACGGGGGCTCAGGAATCCCCGTTAATAAAGAAATGAAGCCACTGGCACCATGCTTAATTTGGATGGATAGACGGGCGGAGGAAGAAGTAAAGTGGGTAAAAGAAAACATTGACCTTGAAGAATTATTTGAGGTAACAGGGAACTCAGTCAATTCCTATTTCGGATTCACTAAAATTCTTTGGATGAAAAATAATTTGCCGCAGGTTTGGGAAGAAATTGAGTATTTCTTACCACCTGCACCCTATATCGTTTACAAATTAACGGGAGAAGTGGCAGTTGATCATTCTTCAGCAGGAAACATTGGAGGAGTCTATAACCTAAAGGAAAGAAAATGGTCGAATGAAATGGCTGACCTATTAGGAATTCCTTTAGAATTTTTCCCTGAAAGACTCGTAGAATGCACGGAAATTGTTGGAGGCATCACCGAACAAGCTGCCCTAAAAACAGGTTTAAAGGTTGGAACCCCAGTCATTTGTGGCGGTGTTGATGCTCCTGTGGCAACGATGGGGGCAGGTGCTCTTGTTGAAGGGAACCATGTAGCGATGTTGGGGACTTCCATGTGTTGGGGATTTATTACAGAAACGCCTAATTTGTCTCCTAATTTAGTAAGCATGCCACATTGTGTTGACTCACATGAAGTCATCTACACATTCGGTGGAGCCGCTACGGCAGGTGCAATTTTAAGATGGTTTAGAGATGTCATAGGTACTGAGGAATTAGAAGTTGAAGGAAAATTAGGAATTAATGCATATACCTTACTAGATTTACAAGCAAAAGAAATACCTGCTGGTTCTAATGGGCTATTGGTTCTCCCATACTTCATGGGGGAAAGAAGTCCAATTTGGGATAGTGGTGCACGTGGGCTAATCCTTGGGTTAAGCTTAGTCCACACTAAGGCGCATTTATACAAAGCATTCATGGAAGGTGTCGCTTATTCTCTTCGTCATAATATGGAGATGGTCTTGGGAACAGACGCGAAACTAGATAAAGAGCTTATTATTGTTGGCGGTGGTTCAAAGTCAATGAACTGGCCGCAAATTTATGCAGATGTTACCGGCTATCCAGTAAGAATTATCAAAAATGATGTAGAAGCTCCTCTGGGAGATGCCGTGTTGGCAGGTATTGCTACCGGTAGCATTTCAGACCCGCATATTTTAAAACAGTGGCTGGAATTTGATGAAACCATTCAGCCTAATCCTAAAAATACGAAGAAGTATGACCAGTACTATGAAGAATATAAAACACTATATGTAAAAACAAAAGATACGATGCAGCGGATAACAGATATCGAGATAAATAGAGCCTAAAGTCGAACAACAATGGCGATTACCAGTGAAACTATAATTTTCAAAAAGAAAAGTAGGTCAAGATTAATCCATCTAATCCCACCTACTTTTCTTTTTATCAGATGTGAAGTGGAGGGATGATCATGTTAGAAGAACTAAAAAGGCAGGTACTAGAAGCGAATTTAGAACTACCTAAAAAAAATTTAGTTATCTACACATGGGGAAACGTGAGTGCAATCGACCGTGAACAAGGCCTCGTTGTTATTAAACCCAGTGGTGTTCCATATGAAGAGTTAAGAGCTGAAGATCTCCCTGTTGTTGATTTGGACGGGAATAAGGTTGAGGGTGAATTAAATCCTTCATCCGATACGGCGACCCACTTAGTTTTATATAAAGCTTTTCCAGAAATCGGTGGAGTCGTACATACCCATTCTCCTTGGTGTACAAAGTGGGCACAGGCAGGTAGAGGGATTTCCGCACTTGGAACAACCCATGCGGATTATTTTTATGGAGAAATTCCGTGCACTCGAAAGTTAACCCCTTTAGAAATTGCCAGTGAATATGAAAAAAACACTGGAGAAGTTATTGTTGAAACATTCAAAGACTTAAACCCTAATTTTACTCCAGGCGTTATTGTCAATAATCATGGGCCTTTTAATTGGGGAAAGAATCCATTAAAAGCGGTTGAAAATGCAGTCATCATGGAGGAAATTGCAAAGTTAGCTTACTATACTCAAAGTTTGACACCTGAGATTGAACCGATTGATGATCAACTTTTAGATAAACATTTCCTAAGAAAACACGGTAAGAATGCTTATTATGGGCAGGTTCAAAATGTGAAGAACTGAAACCTGGAGATAACCGTCGTAATAAGATCAGAATAAGAGGTGATAGGGTGCAGTATAAGTTGGTTGTACTTGATATGGATGGCACCTTACTAAATGATAAACATCAGGTTTCGGCTGCTAATAAAGAGGCTATTCAGAGGCTGAAGAAACATGGCATCCATATTGTTTTGGCAAGTGGAAGACCTTATGAATCTATATATCCTTATGTGAACGAGTTAGGGACTGATTTGCCCATTATTGCAGCGAATGGTGCCTTAATTAAAAGTCCGCTAACAAGCGAGGTATATTACTCTGCAGGTTTACCCATTCATTTGACAAAGGAAATAGTAGAATACGGGCAAGAAAATCAATATCCAGTCAGTTTATATCTTGATGGCGAAGTACACACTTTTCATGAAAGTATGGTAAAGGTCCATTGGGAACTGGAGAAATTAAATGCTAAACTCATTGAAAAATTTGAGGGTAAGAAAGACTTATATAAAATCATCTATAGAAATATACCAGAAAAAATTGAGGAAGCCTTCCTTCATTTAGAGAAAAAATATAGAAATCAATTGTATATTACACGTTCTGATGATATTTATTTAGATATCATGAACATTAATGTTTCTAAAGGAATGGCGCTCCGTCAAATTCTAGAAACGCACCATTTTTCACCTGATGAAGTTGTAGTTATGGGGAATAGCTATAATGATACTACAATGTTTGAGGTAGCGGGTTTATCAATCGCTATGGAAAATTCCCCTGCAGTTGTAAAGGAAGCAGCCGATTTTGTAACGAAATCCAATAATGAAGATGGCGTTGCCTATGCACTAGAAAGGTATATCTATTAAATTTTATAGTTATAAGTTCCGGTGTAAGTTGCACACCAAGGCCCCCCAACCCTTTACCGAGGTTATTTCCAAGACGAGGGAAAAATGAGAGAGGTGTCTGTAGGTCCCGATCAACCTACTCAAAGCAGCTTTAAAGTTTTATGATTATCATTAACCACGAGAGGATTGGCTGGTTTTGGTTGTCGGTCTTTTCCTTTTAGAAGAAAGAGAGAGTCTAAGGATATGGGGCTCGCTCTTTTTCTTATTTCCTTAAGAGCTGCGTTTTAGCGATATCCTACAAGGTACCTTACTGGTCTTCAAGATATTCCTCTAAATTTTAACCTTAGTGACCATCTGTTTCACTTGCTCTTGAACTGGCAGATGGATTTCAATTTTATAAAAAATCAAAGGCTATCGCAGCCGCCGCGGGGCTCAATGGAGATGGCTATGTGCCAACCGCTCATCTCATTGCCAAACATACGGATACCTATCTTCCAGGAAACATGGGGACGGTTCTCGTGATCTATTTGAGAATGGCTGGTGAGGCAGCAGAACCGTCCCCATGCTCTACTCGGAAAAAAACGCGAATAAGGAGTTGACAATGATTTAGGTTCGGTGATAAACTTATCTCAAGTTAAAGATATTTTAATTCAATTTATTTTTTTAGAATAATATCTCGAATTCGAGATAAAACAAATTGGGGGAAATGAAAATGACAAAATGGACAGTCGATCAATCACATTCATCAGTAGGATTTGAAGTAAAACATATGATGGTATCAAAAGTGAAAGGTCACTTTGATTCTTACACAGCAGAGGTAGAAGCCGCGGATCTAACCGATTTAACCACTGCGGCAATCGCTTTTAAATTTGATGTGGCAAGCATCAACACAAGAAGCGAGGATCGGGATAATCACTTAAAATCTGCAGACTTCTTTGATGTGGAAAACAATCCAACCATTAACTTTACATCCACAAACATTACAAAAGATGGGGATGATTACAAAGTAACTGGTGATCTAACTATTAAAGATGTAACAAAACCAGTAACGTTTGATGTTGAATACGGTGGCAAGGGAACAAACCCATGGGGTGTTGAAGTATACGGATTCGAAGCAGAGGCGAAAATAAACCGTGAGGAATTTGGCCTTACCTGGAACGCCGCGCTTGAAACAGGAGGCGTCCTAGTTGGGAAAGATATCAAAATCAAAGTGGAATTAGAAGTAAATCCAGCTGCATAATTTCATTTCGGAGCTTTGGGAAGGCACCCCTCTCTCGTAAGGAGTGAGGGGCCTTCCTTTTTTTGCTGAAGCATGGGGACGGTTCTCGTGATCTATTTGAGAATGGCTAGTGAGGCAGCAGAACCGTCCCCATGATTTACATAAGCGGAGAAATTCCGGTTAAGGCATTTAATAGGGGGCTAAAAAGCGGAAATAAGCGGATATTTTCCGATTAACTCCTTTTTTTACGACTAAATCCAGGGATTTTATGAATATAAGCGGAAAAACTCCCCTTAAATCGCGGGAAATACTGGTATTTCCCAGTTTGACAGGAATTTTTCCGTTTATTTTCATAAGCGCTGTAATGAGGCAAGGGGACGGTTCTCGTGGCCTATTTGACCACTGATTAAGAGGCAGCAGAACCGTCCCCATGCTCTATCATTGATTCCAAATCGTCATCAGAATCCGGTTTATAACTACCAATATGGTAAAAATAAGCGCTAAAGATGGATGGCCAGCCGCATATAATGCGATAATTGATAACCCGAAGATAGCTATTTCAAGTAATAAGCGGATAAACCCGTGAACAGGTATGGGAGAAGCAGGGGAACCAAAAACTCCCCAAATAATTGCGATGAGGAGAGGTGAACCAATACCTAACCCAAACTTGAAGAAATATCCCTTACCCGTCTGAAATCCCCAATAAGACAAAGCAATTAGTGCGCATACCTCTAAAACAAAACGTAATGCAAGGTTCATTAGCATTGATTTCACATCCCCTTCTTCCTCTTATGAATAGATATACGTTCTTAATTGAAGTCCGTTTCATTTTGCAGAAATACTTTTTGGGAGAGTGCCTGTCACGCCTTTGATAGAAGGTGTCGAAAAATGGAAGGCGGCGAAAAAAGCATAATATTCCATACTAATCAAACGTTTGATTAAAGTCGCCTTGATAGATCAACCTTGGTGAAGGGTGGGATTGAAGTTAATTCTGGGAACGTAAGTTAAAGGCGTTTTCGGTAGTACATGCACTGAATCGATTGGTGTCAAAGTATGTAAGTGAAGCATGGGGCCGGTTCTCGTGAACTATATGCTTACTGAAAGTGAGACAGTGAGAACCGTCCCTCTGCTTCGTGGTATAGTTATTGGCAGAGGTGAGTTGTTTGAAAAAGAAGCTTCTTGTCACGGGCGGTGCTGGCTTTATTGGCGGGAATTTCATTCATTATATGATGGAAAGGTATCCTGAGTATAAAATTTTTAACCTGGATGCCTTGACCTATGCGGGAGACTTGGCGAAACATCGACGCCTGGAGGGAAACCCGCGCTATCATTTCATCCAGGGCGACATCACGGATCATTCAATGATGGTTTCTCTATTTGAGAAGGAAGAGTTTGATTATGTGATAAACTTTGCAGCCGAGAGCCATGTGGACCGCTCTATTGCTGATCCAGGTGTTTTTGTACGAACGAATGTATTGGGCACGCAGGTTTTACTGGATGCTGCATTGAAATTTGGCGTTGCCAAGTTCGTGCAGGTTTCGACGGATGAAGTTTACGGGGACCTGGATTTTGACCCTGCAACATTTTTCACCGAGGACTCGCCGTTGCAGCCCAATAGTCTATATAGTGCCAGCAAGGCATCGGCCGATCTGATGGCGCGCGCCTATAATAAGACGTACGGGCTCCCGGTCAACATCCTCCGCTGCTCCAATAATTACGGACCCTATCAGTTTCCGGAAAAGCTGATTCCCTTGACCATCGCAAAGGCAATGAACGGGAAAAAGGTGCCAGTCTACGGGGATGGCAGGAACGTGCGTGACTGGCTTCATGTGCGTGACCATTGTGCAGCAATCGACCTTGTGTTGCATAAGGGCATGACGGGGGAGGTCTACAATGTCGGCGGACATAATGAACGGACGAATCTTGAAGTGGTGAAGTTGATTATTCAGTCCCTTGACAAGCCGGAGGACCTGATTGAGTTCGTGTCCGACCGACCAGGCCATGACCGACGCTACGGGATTGACGCTTCCAAGCTGGAGGGATTGGGCTGGAAACCGGAGTACAATTTCGAAACAGGACTTAAGCAAACCATCCAGTGGTATTCGGCCAATAAGTGGTGGTGGGAGCCATTGGTGAAAAAGTGAAAGTTGGTTGGAAGCCATTTAGTAGGGGCGCGGTCGGAGGAGAAAGATTTCTATATTAGTTTTAGTGACCAGGAGGTTTCTATTAAAATAGGCAAAACAAAGTATCAGGTTATGGGAGATACTATTTATTAATAAACGAACGTTAGCACACAAAAACGCACAGAATTTAAACACTGTGCGTTTTTGTGTGCTTTTCCTTTCCAGAGGGGGGAACGGCAAATAGAATAAGGAATCTGGACAATAGAAAGAGTCCTGGCAAATTGAAAAGGGAAACCGGCAAGTAGAACTCGAAAAGTGGCAAATGGAAGTTCGTGACCGGCAAATAGAACAAGAAATTCGGACGATAGAAAGGGTCCTGGCAAATAGGAAAGGGAAATCAGCAAATAGAAATCGAAAAGTGGCAAATAGAAGTGCGGAAACGGCAAATAGAATAAGGAATCCGGACAATAGAAAGGGTCTTGGCAAATAGGAAGGTGAAATCAGCAAATAGAATTCGAAAATCGGCAAATAGAATAACGTAAACGGCAAATAGAACAAGGAATTCGGACCTTGAAAGGGGTCCCGGCAAATAGGAAGATGAAATCGGCAAATAGAACTCGGAAATCAGCAAATAGAACAAGGAATCCAGACAATTAAAAAGGCCCCTGACAAAGCAGTGGCCATCGACGCTTATGCTTCCTAAATGCTTCTGCAGTCATTCCTGTGTGTTGTAATATAAATGTCATTTTGTAAACTATATATTGCATTATGTCGTGTATGTTATATAATAAAATTACAAATATTGGAGGTGGGATGATGGGGTTCTGGAATAAAAAGCATAAAGATGAGCGTGTGGAGAACATTAAAAACAAGATTTATAAAGAAATTTATATCCTCATTATGGTGCTGTCGTTTATTTCGATTGCCGTTAAGTTTATCACCATTGAGATGTCCCTCCGGGTTGTTTTATTTGAATGGATCGTTATTCTTGTGTCTTCCCTTTACTACAGTGTAAGAACAACGTTTCTCGGTATCTATTCCGATGAGGTTGAACTGCATGATCAGACCAGTAAGGTGAAAATGAGCAAAAAGAATCTGATGGGGGGAATTGCGTTAGGGGTGGTACTTGCACTGATTTTTGCCACAAACAGTGCCGTCAATTATGCGGATAGTTCACAGCAGGCCATATCCTATTTTCTTCTTGTGTTTTTTGTCTCATTTATCATTTATGTTCCTCTGTTTGGTGGAGTTAATGCGATAATCCATTCAGCTGCTAAAAGGAAAAGTGAACAAATGAATCAAAAAAACTTGGACGATCGTGAAGGCTAGGGAAGCGTATGAAAAATAAACGAATGAAAATGGCCCGTATAGAACATGACCTATCTCAGGAAGAACTAGCTAAAAAAGTGGGAGTCACCAGGCAAACCATTGGACTGATTGAAGCAGGGAAGTACAACCCGACATTAAACCTGTGCATCTCGATATGCAAAGCATTAAACAAAACACTCGATGACCTATTTTGGGAGTGAGGCAAGGGGACGGTTCTCCTTGCCTCATTTTTGTCTGTCCCATTGCAGCATTGAGGCAGGAGAACCGTCCCCATGTACTATTTTTCAATAACGCTTGCCGAATCAGAATGGCCGACAATCACAGCATCTGTCATCCCGATAAACAGCCCCGTCTCCACAACTCCCAGCATCATTTTAAGTTCATGATGAAGTTCCTGCGGGTTGGGAATGGATGTGAACTTGCAATCCAGTATGTAATTGCCATTATTCGTCACAAATACTTCGCCGTTCTCTTTCCTTAAAACGGGAACCACTCCGAGACTTCCGATCTTATTGGCAGTCAGTTCCCAGCCGAAAGGAACGACCTCTACGGGCAGGGGAAACTCCCCTAATTGCTTCACCCTTTTTGATTCATCGGCAATGATAATTAATCTTTCACTGTGTGCATTGACAACTTTCTCGCGAAGCAGGGCCCCGCCACCGCCTTTTATCAGATTAAAGTCAGGATCGATTTCATCCGCACCGTCCACCGCTAAGTCAAGACGCTGTACCTCTGAGAAATTGGTAAGGGGAATGCCGAACTGCCTCGCCCAGTTTTCGGTCTGGATGGAGGAAGGAATTCCTTTTATATTCAACCCCTGTTCCACCAGCCCGCCAAGCTTCTTCAAAAACCAATAAACCGTAGAGCCTGAGCCTAGCCCAATAACCATTCCATCCTTGACGAATTCCACTGCTTTTTCTCCAGCCATCCTCTTCTTTAAAGCTGCCGTATCCTCCACTAAATCACCCCACAGGTATTTTTGAACATTATAGCATGTGAGGCGTGGGGACGGTTCTCGTGATCTATTTGAGAATGGCTGGGCTGGTGAGGCAGCAGAACCTCCCCATGCTCTACCATGCTCTACATAGGAGGAGAAATTCCGGTTAAGGCATATAGCAGGGGTTTAAATAGCGGAAATAGGCGGATATTTTCCGATTAACTGCTTAATACCGGATTAAATCTAAGGATTTTATGAATATAAGCGGAAAGTCTCCCCTTAAATTCGGGGAAATGATGGTATTTCCCAGTTTAAGCGGAATTTCTCCGTTTATTTTTCAATAGCAGTGGTGAACAGTGCGCTGTCACTCCCCGATAAATCTTTTTTTCACGGTTTGTTCTACAGAGGGATAAAGAAAGTCTCGATGGGCCAGTTGATTTTCTCTGTCTTTTTATCTAAATTCTTCTGAACTGAAAGTAGTAAATTTTAACAATAAAAAGTGTTATAATAGAGAGCGTCGAAAATCTCAACTTACATAATGACAAACAGATAAATCGGGGGAAGGATAGTGGAAATTAAACTGCAGCTTGCGGATCTTTATTTAGGCAATATTGATGCGAAACATGAGCTATTAAGCAATTCAGAAGACGAACGCGCTCGGTTCAGGGATTCATTTTTTATGCCGGAGAACATTATCTTAAGTGATTACTTAAAAGGCCAGAAATATTTTGTTACAGGTCTGAAGGGTACGGGAAAGACGGCACTATTAAGGTTTATAGCGATTAAAGCGGAAAATGAACTAAATGCTGAAACATCCTTCATTCTATTCAAAAGTGAAATCAAGGAGCAGGACAGGAAGGATTTTTCAAAGGCTGCCAGCACGGTTGTCACCAACAACAATTCCAATTCTGTTGACGGCCTTGATAATATGGACTATGAAGATGTTTGGAGATGGTTTTTACACCGTCATATCGTTGAGATTATAGAAAATCGAAACATTCAAGTGTTTGAGGATGATCGGCAATGGAGACGGTATGCTGCCTGTGTAAAGGCCCCCAACCTTGGAGATGAGGAGTCAGGCATTAAGAAATTATTCCCGAAATTAAAGAGAGGGAATGTTGAGGTGAATGCCGGACTGGATGGTGTATCCGGTACCCTGGGCCTGGAATTTGATTGGGAGGATAGCGGCCAGACGAAGGTCAAGTTTAACAGCATTGTCAAACAGGCAGATACTTTGTTTGAACGACTTACACCGGCTAATGGGCAGTTGTTCGTTTTCCTGGATGAACTGGAATTAACATTAGGTGTTTCGAAGCAATACGCCAGGGATAAAAGATTAATCCGAGACTTGATCATCGCCATCCATAGTTTCAACATTATTTGCAGGCGGAAAAATTTTAACGTTAAGTTTATCAGTGCCATTAGATCAGAAGTGCTGACAGCGGTGGAGTCTACAGGAAAAGAGATTAATAAAATCATCTCCGATTTTGGAACTCCGGTGATCTGGCATCAATCTGGCGGAAACTTGTCTAATCATCCCATTTTGCAAATCATCATAAAGAGGATAGCGGCCTCGGAAAAGTTTTACAAAATGAACGTGGAAGATTCAAACGAAGCCATTTGGAATCGATATTTTCCGGATTATATACAGCGGGAGTCAGCCCCGACCTATATCCTTCATTTAACCTGGTATAGGCCTCGTGATGTTATTAGATTGCTCAATCTGGCAAAAACACAGCACCCGTCTTCTACGAAGTTCTCCCACCAAGTGTTTGATGACATTGGGAAAAGTTATTCTACTGAAAGCTGGACAGAGCTATCTGAAGAGCTAAGGGCCATATACAATGAAGAAGAAATAGCTGGCATTAAGAGGATTTTTTATGGGATAAAAAACCCCTTTTATTTCAATGATTTTAAGCAGCATGTTGAAAACATCAGGGAAATGTATTCCAATGTGGAGACCTTGATTGAAAAGCATAAACTTGGTGAGATTCTGTCAAATGTGTATCGTGTAGGATTGATCGGAAACACTGGAGAGAAAGTTCGCTTTGCTCACAGAGGAGATGACGAAATCCTATTGGAAAAGCAAATGATGGTGCACCGGGCTTTATGGGCATCATTATCGGTTGAGCATAATAGCAAGCGAAGGAGAAGGTAGGCAGTACCCATACTCTAAAAAAAGACTGTATGATTCTTTTAGTTTATAGAATCTTACAGTCTTTTTATTATGATCATTAGGAAAAATGGGCCAAAAGAACCGAAAACGGCGATTTACAGAATGTTAACCTATTTCCTGGTGAGATTTAATGAATGATTGCTATCTTTCTAACGTGTACTAATTTCAATGAGGAGGAAGCAGAAGTGGGAATAAAAAATACCATAATAAGTTTATCTTTGGTCTGCATGATGGTTCCTGGCTTTGCCGCATCCGCAGAGGCTAAGGGTTCTGCAGATCAGAAGGTAAATGACCGTATTGTGGCAGATTGGAAATTTTCAAAGGAGTATGTGAAAAGCGGGTCGCTCCAGGTTGGGAATCTGGTCATTGAAGACGCCAGCCAGAATGGCAATGATTTGGAGTTGGTGACCGTGGGAGATCCTTCGTCCGAAGAATTGGAAACGATTATGAAATGGTCGGAAGAGGATTATGATAATCTGGCAGATGTTGCTAGTATTCAATTCGACAATTATAAAAACGCCCCTGCCGGAAGATATTTTAAAACAGCCGAAGATGCACCGATAAATACCGAGACATTTGACAATGGGTTCACGGTTGAAGCTATTTTTAAAATGCCAGATCACTTTAATAGCCGTTTACATAGCTGGATGGGGATTTTAACAAGACAAGGGCAGGCTGCGGACCTTAATAAAGTGGAAGGCGAGAAAGAGATTCTATCTACTTTATCGGTATCGAGTGATCGGGAAATTCAATGGACAAGCCATCCATCCAATCTAAATTATAATGTAACGAACTGGTCCCGTTCTTTACATGCCGGTGAATGGTATCATCTGGCGGTTGTGAATGACGGGGAAACGACGACTTTAACGGTGAATGGCGTGAGTGATTACGGGGAATCGGAGGAAGTCATCGGGATGGCAGCCATAGAAGGGAAAGGCTGGAACATCGGTGCTTCTGAATGGGGCAATGAATTGGACGCCTTATTTGCCGGCAACCTTCAACAAATCCGAATTGCTGATGAGGCTTTATCTAAAAAAGAATGGCTTGTTCCGGATGCTCGCGATAACCAAGCGATTGAAGGAAACAACGATAAAATTCCATTTTTAACAGATAAAGATAATTACAATTTTCTGTTTGTCCCGGATACACAAAAATACTCCAACCATAATCCGGAAATCCTTAACAGCCAATTGAACTGGATTGCGAAAAACACGAAGAAGAATAATATCGTGATGAACGCATTTGTTGGAGACATTGTTGATAGCAATTCAGAGGTGCAATGGAATCGTTCTCTTGAAGCCATTTCCTATTTGGATAAAAAGGAAATTCCTTATATCATGGCGGCAGGAAATCATGATTATGCAAGTGGGGATCCTTTCCTAACCCATTATGGACCAGAACGATTTGCAGATAAAGAATATTATCTGGGTTCTTCTCCATCGGGATATGGATCCTTTTCCGTGGTGGAGGCAGGCAGCTACGAATACTTATTCCTAATCGTTGATATGAAAAACCTTCAAATGGACTTGGAATGGTCAAAAAATGTGCTAGATCAGCATAAAGACAAACCAACCATTATCGTTTCGCATGATATCATTTATCCTTTAGTTGAAAATAATCAAACTGTTGCTGCCCAGTCCGCTAATGGCCAGTTGATTTGGGATGAACTCGTCAATAAACACAATCAAGTGTTTATGACGGTGAATGGGCATTACTTTGGGATTACGCATCAAGTCCAGCAAAATGCGGCCGGAAACGATGTCATTCAAATGCTGGTCAATTACCAGAATGTTTATCGCGGGGGAAATGGCTGGCTAAGACTTGTGGAATTTGACGAAGAGAAAGAAAAACTGTTTTTCCGTACCTACTCACCTTTTGTAGAGGAAATGAAAAAGAAAGATGCTACCTATGTTGATTTTAAAAATTTAACCGATTCATCTAATCACTTCGAAATGGATTTCGATTTTGAAAAGAGATTTACCTTGAATTAACAAAAAGATGCCAGCAGTTTAAATAAAACTGCTGGCACCTTTTGGGTCCGATTTGTGCTGGAGAAGGGTCCACTGTCACTCCCCGATCAGGTGAGTGACCAGTTTAGGATCTATGCTGCGAAAATTTCATCTGCGCCCAAGCATCCAGCGCTTTAATATGTTTTTTTCCAATCGTAAAACCATAAAGAATGAGTAATAGAATGATCAGTGTGAATAAATCTACCTTTTTGGTGAAGATAAAATTGATCATGCCCATTAGTACTTGGGGAATGAATCCTGTGATTGCAAGTAAAACTGTGGCAACCTTGAACCAGAAGGCTGATTTTAAGCCATATCTCGCATATAGAAGGAAAAAGATTGAAGCCCATGCCAGTATCTCAAGGATAATTAAGATGATCCATTTATTTTCTACTAAAACATCCAATGTTCCTCAACTCCCTCTTGCCGCCTAAACCGGAAGACAGGACTATCAAGGGTCCTGCATAGAGTTCTCTTCCTTTAACCAAGATAAAACCGCTATTACATAAAGTTAAACAGGCACTTTAAGATTGTCATCCACTGTAAAATCTGTAAGATCCTCGGCTGTTTCGGCAGCCATAACCGGGAATTTTTTCGCAAATATATTGCCTGCCATCATATAAAGCAGCGATGTAGAAGCTAAGGAAACAAAGTAATTATAATCCAGGAACAATAAACCAAGCACGATGCCTATTACATAACAGGATAAGGCTACAGGATTGATTCCGTGCCAATAGGAGTATTTCCCTTTGCTGTTAAATAGATCTCCAAGACTGTATTTCCGTTTCCTGAAGTAGTAATAATCTACGGCTATAATTGCCAGCGCAGGCCCCCCGGCAGCTCCGAATACAGCTAGGAACACATCTAAAATCGGCCCGAATTTCCACGGCTGTAAAGCAAACGCCAGCACACCCACTATGACTGTAGCCGTTTTGAAATTGATCTTTTTAGGGGCAAGCGCGCAAATGACATACACGGAAGGGAACAGGTTTGCGGCCGTATTGGTTGATAATTGTGCGACGAAGACAAACAACGCTAGTATGGCGACGATTACTTGATTTCCACCGGCTACCAGATCAGTAAGATAAGGAAGCACCTCTGCACCAGTCATGCCAGGCACCAAAACAACGGCAACAATGCCAATCATGGTGAAAAACATAAAAGCAGGCGCAGACAAAATACAGTACGAAAGCAAATGTGATCTTGCTGCCTTTTTCATGTTCCCGCCTTTAACTTTACAGTCTTTGGTAAAATCATTAAATCCCATAGCAACAGCCGCATAGCCGCCTAAACAGACACCAAAACCATAAAGCCAGCTTTTGCTTGTTCCCGATGTCCGGCCCTGGTCCCAAATATCAAACATGGATACATTATGTGTTTTCATCAATACATAAAACATAATAAAACCAATAATGATCATCAGCGGTGCCGCAAAAGTCGTAAATCGTTCAATTCCTTTGGCACCGGTTATGGTTACTAAAATAAGCAGTGCTGCATTAATAATGATGGCAACAAACATGTTGTTGAATCCAAACACAGAGGTCATAAACATGTTTACTGCGGTTGCCCCTATAAAACCGTTTAATCCCACAAAAATAATGGCGGGCATTGCCCGGACCAGCCCAACAATCTTGCCTCCAAGCGGTCCAGCCACCGCTGTGATCGTTGTGGCGAAGGAAACACCATATTTCAGTCCAATCTCCTGTGTGACGAAGCAAGCTAAACACACGAGCAGTTGACCAATCAGATTAATCCAGACAAGTTCTCCAATTGTATAGTACTGTACCAAAGGGGTCATAACTAAAAAGCTAGTCACCTGCACCGCGATTCCGAACCAAATCACACCGATCCCAAATGAACCGATCTTTCTATTGGAAAACTCTACTGGAGCCAATGATTCGCTATATAAATCATGTTCCGGTTTTGGCTGAAAATTGATCATGAATTTCCCTCCCCAACATGTGATCGAAAAACATCAAAAGTTCCCTCCGGCGTATAAGACCTTCATGTCAGGCTAGCGTGGTTCACCGACATCAAGGTCTCAAGGACACCATTCGCCTAGTTCTCCTTTTCCCACCGTGTAAATTCCATATTTACAGACTCTATTAGATTCTGACTGATCTCTTTCCATACCATTTCGCCCTTTTCCTTAGTTGCTAAGGATGCCTTCCAAAGGATGCCGCTCTCGGTCGAAATTCTTGTAGGAATAGGGAGCATGTCGTAAAATGGATAATATTCCGCTTGATCATCCTTTGCTTTTGAAAAATCGACTAGTTCTGGTGCTACATACATCATCACAGATGTTTCAAAAATCGAAGCATGCTCAATCCCCCAGCCGGGAAAGTGTCCTTCAAACACATAGTCCATTGTTTCAGGCTTTAATTCGCTAAAGGGAGATTCAATGATAAGCAACTTTAAATCGGGATAATCTTTTTTTCTATCATCGAAAACATTGTAGGCGGCATCATAAATAAAATTGGAATTCTCGAAATGCCAGTTAAAAAGGACTATTTTTCTAAAACCCGTTCTGATAAATTCTTTGACAACATCCATAATGATGGCGGTCAAAGTGGATCCGCTTAAGGAAGTTGTGCCTGGGAAGGTCTGTCCGCCACCCGTACAGGGACGCGAACGGAATCCATAGGAGACAGTAGGGGCCACAATCATGTTTGTTTCCTTTGCTACGTCAAGCGCCATTCTCCCGGCTAGAAGTGCATCTGTACATAAAGGCATATGCGGGCCGTGCTGTTCCGTAGCGCCAATTGGCAGGATTACTCCGCATCCAGCATTTACGGCATCTCTGACCTCCATCCAGGTCATTTCAGGCATTAATCTTTTACGCAATGCAAACACTCCTTTTCTACTAGTGATTTACTCAGTGAATACTGTGCTTTCGGCACGAACGGGCTAGAATGGAACGAAGCAGCAAACTTGCGTCCATTTCCTCATGCCAATGTACGGTTCCTAATAATTGAAAATTCAGAAATCTTTTGACGTGACTTTTGGGACTTACCATCAAATTATGCTAAAGAACGATGAACTATGTTTGGGTAATTATTAAATGAGGCATGGGGACGGTTCTCGTGATCTATTTTAGAATGGCTGGGCAAGTGAGGCAGCAGAACCGTTCCCATGCTCTACTGAAATGGAACTTAATAAATAATTTTTAATCATTTCTTAGGATTACCTGTTGCTTAATAGGGAAATCTTTCATTAGCAAAACTTTTCTCATGAATTTTTGTTATGGATAGGAGTGAAGAACAGATGGAGTCAATATGGCTTGAATATGCTTGGGCATTGTTAATTCTTATTGGATTGGAAGGGTTGTTATCGGCTGACAATGCCCTTGTGCTGGCAGTAATAGCCAAGCATTTACCCGAAGATCAGAAAAGAAAAGCGATAACTTACGGAATCATTATGGCCTTTGCTTTCAGATTTGCTGCGCTTTTTGCTATTTCTTTTATTGCGGACGTCTGGCAAATCCAGGCGATAGGAGCGGCCTATCTTCTTTACCTAGGGTTAAAGCATGTCATCCAGGCAAAGTTTGGTAAAGAAAATAAGAATATCCATAAGGACGATGAAAAGGAAGCTGCTGGTAAAGGTTTTTGGCCCACAGTAGGGAAAATTGCCTTAGCCGATCTCGCTTTTGCCATTGATTCAATTCTTGCTGCAGTTGCTCTTGCCCTTGGTCTTCCGGATTCCCCGCTGGACGATTTCGGTGGTATGGATGGAGGGCAGTTTATTGTTGTTCTTCTTGGAGGTATTGCTGGCCTTGTCTTGATTAAGTTTGCAGCAACCTGGTTTGTGCAACTTCTTAAAAAACGTCCAGCATTGGAAACAACAGCTTATGCCATTGTTGCCTGGGTCGGTGTCAAACTGGCTGTCATTACTCTTGCCCATGAGGATATTGGTGTCTTGGACCACGATTTTCCTCACAGTACCGGTTGGACTCTGACTTTCTATGGGATATTAGTCGGTATTGCCTTACTCGGCTGGTTTGCACCTGGCAATAAGTCATTGCAAAGAAATATGTCCTAAAAGGAAAAGGTCACAAGGCAAGAACAATACCAAGCCTGTACCGTACATTAAAATACGGTACAGGCTTCATTGCGTTGAACAATCCCCCAATGCCCCCCAGAACTAAGAAAAGAAATCGAAGCAAAAGGTTCCTTTTTACCTGTGCGGGTGATCCCTGAAATGTTTAGGAACATTAAACTTCACGGATGAATCAATCTATATTAATCATTGTTGGATACTCGCGAATTCATAAGCGGAGAATTTCCGGTTAAAGCAAAAAGCAGGGGCCTAAGAAGGCGAAATAGACGGATATTTTCCGACTAACTGCTTTTTTTAGGACTAAATCTAGAGATTTAATGAATATAAGCGGAAAACCTCCCCTTAAATCGCAGGAAATACTGGTATTTCCCAATTTAAGCGGAATTTGTCCGTTTATTTTTCATAAGCGCAGTAAGATCAATGTTTCAATTAACGAAGTGATGATGAAAGAAATTTGGATGTTGGGCATAGGGCTGATGACCGTCAACGCATGGTGAATCGCAAATAGAACCCGAAAAAACGGTAAACAGAACTCGGAAACCGGCAAATAGAACGCGAAAAACGGCAAATAGAATAAGAAATTCGGACAATAAAAAGGGGTCCTGCTGAACAAGTATGCAGCGGCCACTATCTCTGCCGATAGGTGTATTCAAAAATGCATTCCTTTCGACTTTTGAACAATCAGTAGTAGAGTGTATACTATAGTAAGTTTCCTTGGAAGCCAGGGAACCCATGCCTTCTGTAAAGGAGAGAAAAAAAGTGTCTGATTCAGATGTGAAGGTTAAAGTAAACAGCAATGAATTTGTATGGAAACCGAAAGAAGGACTTTTTACCTTTGATGGTGCACCGGCGCTTTTATTTTGGGACGCGGCCATTGAACTGTTTTTAAAGACGATTGAAGAAGTCTCGGGGCGCGAGGTTTCGAAGGCCGTTTATGAAGCTACAGGTTATCGTATGGGGCACTTGGTCAGTTCCTATTATCAGGGACGCAAGGACATCGAGCAGCTCCTTGTCGAATATGGAGATATCTATAGAAATGCTGGATGGGGCAATGTTAAAGTTAAGGAGTTTTCTTTTGAAGAGAAAAAAGCAGTTGTACTTTTGACCAACAGCTGGGAACACCGAATTTTCAAAGGCACCGATAAGGACCAGGCAGGGGTTCTGCTTCCTGGCCACTGGGCAGGGGTTTTTAGCGGCCTTTTTGAGCAAAATGTCTGGTATAAGATCCATAAAAGCCAATTAAACGGCCATGAATATGATGAGATTGAAATTTTCCCTTCCGATATGACGCCAGCTCAAAATATCCATGACCTCGCCAGACAAAAGGAAAGAGAAAACATTTTGGAATTAGAGCAAAAAGTCAATGAGCGGACAGCAGAACTAACTTCCTTGGTAAGGGAGCTTTCTTCCCCCATTATTCCAGTTCTAAAAGATATTCTCGTCACACCGCTCATCGGTAACTTTAATCAGGAAAGGCTCACCGATTTAATGGAAAGAGCTCTCATCGAACTCTCCAGGAAAAAAGCCCGTTTTCTTCTCATCGATATGACAGGAGTCAAAGGGGTGGATGAGTATACAATTTCTGGTATCCATAAACTGATTAAGGCTGTTCAATTAATTGGGGGAGAAAGCTATATTGTTGGTGTCTCCGAAGAGCTAGCCGTCAGAATCATTGAATCAAAAGTCAGCATGGAGGGGATCCTTTCCTTCTCCACTCTTCAGCAAGGCGTGGAATATGCTTTAGAACAAAATGGATACGAACTTGTAGAGAAAAGAAAGTGAAGCAAAGGGACGGTTCTCCTGCTTCATTCTGCTTCTTTTAGCAATATGAAGCAGGAGAACCGTCCCCATGAAATGGGGTTGGGGAAAATGAGTACAATTTTGGATATTGCCAGGCTTGCGGGTGTGGCGAAGAGTACGGTTTCGCGCTATTTGAACGGCGGGTCTGTCGGAGAAGCGACGAAGAAGAAAATTGAACAGGCAATCAGTGAGACCGGTTATACGCCGAACCCATTTGCCCAGAGCCTGAAGGCCAAGAAAACGAATATCATTGGCACGATTGTCCCACGGCTTGATTCGTATGCCTCTTCGCAAACATTGATAGGGCTTGACGAACAGCTGAAGCAAATGAATTACCAGATGCTGATTTCCAACACGAGCCAAAGCCTGGAACGGGAAATTGAAAGCATTTATAGTCTCGCCAATCAAAAGATGGCCGGGATTATTTTGCTTGCGACCGAGATCACGGACCAGCATATCGAGGCGTTTGAAAATGTCAAGGTTCCTGTCCTGTTAATTGGGCAAGAGCACCCGGACTTCCACAGCCTCATTCATGATGATTTTCACGCCGGATATGAGATGGGGCGGTATGTGCTTGGAAAAGGCTATCGAAAAATTGCCTATCTGGGCGTCACCGAACGGGATATTTCGGTAGGAGTCAAGCGGAAGCAGGGCTTTAAAAAGGCCATTCAAGAGGTCGAGGATTGCGAAGTGCGATTTTATGAAACGCTGTTCAAGATTCCGGCTGCGCAAGCCAGTGCACGGGAAATTCTTCAGGAATTCAAGCCTTCCATTTTTGTTTGTGCGACCGATAATATCGCCATGGGGGTCCTTAAGGCCTCATATTCAGAAGGGATGACTGTTCCAAAAGATATGGGAGTTACAGGTTTTGGAGGCTATGACGTTACTGAAATCATTCATCCGGGGTTAACGACCGCCAAATTTTTTTATAAAGAGGCGGGGGAAAAGGCTGCCAGGCAGATTGTCGAGCTGCTCCATGAACGACCTGTTGAAAAAGTTACCATCTCTCATTTTGAAATTATTGAGCGAGAAAGCGTTGACAATCTCTTTCAGCGCAGACTATAATAAGGACATCAACGAAACCGGTTCCAATTGTTGCTTGCCATGTAGTGAAATCGGTTTCTCCTTTAACTCATTATTTTTTTTGTAAAAAATGGAACCGGTTCCGAAACGCGGGCCTTTATTTTTACTTTAGATTGGAACCGGTTCCCAAAACAATAAAAAGCGAGGGATTAAAATGGATCATAAACAAATCGCACAGGAAATTCTTGACGCCATTGGAGGCCAGGAAAATGTCTCGGCAGCTGCTCACTGTGCTACACGGCTTCGTCTTGTATTGAATGATGAATCCAATGTTGACCAGACAGCGCTGGATAACATGGATGTCGTGAAAGGGACCTTTTCAACTGGAGGACAATTTCAGATTATTTTAGGCTCCGGAACAGTCAACGTTGTGTATAAGCACTTGGCGGAGCTGACTGGCCAAAGTGAAATGTCCACAAGCGATGTAAAGGACGCGGCAACGAAGAAACTGAATCCAATTCAGCAATTTGTCAAAACGCTGTCTGACATCTTTGTTCCAATCATCCCCGCAATCGTAGCTGGCGGCTTGCTGATGGGAATCAACAATATTCTCACAGCCCCGGACCTGTTCATTGAGGGAAAATCCTTGGTGGATGCAAATCCTGAAATGGCCGATCTTGCGGCACTGATTAATACATTTGCAAACGCAGCCTTTGTCTTTTTACCTATTTTAATAGGTTTCTCAGCCACAAAGCGGTTTGGCGGGAATCCTTTCCTTGGCGCCACGCTTGGAATGCTGATGGTTCACCCGGACCTGCTGAACGGCTACGGATACGGGGCGGCGCTGCTGAATAATGAAGTGCCGGTGTGGAATATATTGGGTATGGAAATTGAAAAGGTTGGCTACCAGGGATCCGTCCTTCCTGTTCTTGCCGCATCTTATATTCTGGCAAAGATTGAAACTGCTTTAAGAAAAGTCGTTCCTTCTGCCCTGGATAACCTTTTAACGCCGCTATTCTCCATCTTTATTACAGGTGTATTAACGTTCACATTCGTAGGTCCGCTGACACGTTCCGCTGGGAATCTGTTAACAGATGGAATTGTCTGGATGTACGACACAACCGGTGTGATTGGCGGTATCATCTTCGGACTGCTTTATGCACCAATTGTTATTACAGGGATGCACCATAGCTTTATCGCGGTTGAAACACAATTGCTTGCCGACCTTGTGAAGACGGGCGGATCATTTATCTTCGTCATCGCGGCAATGTCCAACATCGCACAGGGAGCAGCAACCCTTGCTGTCTTAAAAACAACGAAAAACGCGAAAATCAAAGGAACGGCTTCGGCAGCCGGAATTTCCGCCTTGCTCGGAATTACCGAACCAGCGATGTTTGGGATTAACCTGAAACTGCGCTATCCATTTATTGGAGCCATTGTTGGTTCGGCGGTCGGCTCAGGCTTTGCGACATTGTTCAAGGTAAAAGCCACTGCACTTGGAGCAGCCGGGCTTCCAGGAATCATCTCGATTCGCCCGGATGTCATTGTTTCCTACATCATCGGCATGGCCATCGCGTTCGCCGTCGCCTTTGCCGTGACGATTGTTTTAGCAAAAAGAGACGAAAAAAAAACCATCAAGCAGTCTGACAAAGCAGCAGCGGCTTAAATTCTTGCCTTATAAAAAATGAAAAGGAGAATCCTGTGATTCTCCTTTCTGTATTAGGAGTGGAACAGCATGGAATGGACAAAAGAGCAGCGGTACAGAAGCATGGATGACGTGACAGAGGAAGAGCTTAAAGGGTTGGCCAAACTGGTTAATGATTGTCCGTGGCGGCAGTCTTTTCATATTCAGCCGCCGACAGGGCTGCTGAACGACCCGAATGGCTTTAGTTATTACAACGGGGAATACCATCTGTTCTATCAATGGTTTCCGCTTGGGCCGGTTCATGGACTGAAGCATTGGTACCATACGAAATCAAAGGACCTTGTTCATTGGGATAATGTCGGGATGGCCATCAAGCCGTCGAATGACTATGATAGCCATGGGGCCTATTCCGGCAGCAGCATTGAACATGAAGGCAAGCTTTACCTGATGTACACAGGGAATACGCGTGATGACAACTGGATCCGCCATCCTTATCAATGTCTCGCGGAGATGAGTCAGGATGGAAGCGTGGTGAAAATGGATGCTCCGGCCATTGGTGATGTTCCAGCTGGCTATACAGACCATTTTCGCGATCCAAAGGTTTGGAAAGAAGCTGACCAATTTTACGCGGTGATTGGCGCCCAGCGTGAAAATGAGACAGGGGCTGTGGTTTTGTATCGGTCAGGTGATTTGAAAGATTGGCAGTTTGCTGGTGAAGTGAAGACCGGGCTTGGTGAAAGCTTTGGTTATATGTGGGAGTGCCCGGATTATTTCGAGCTGGAAGGACAAGGTGTATTCCTGTTCTCCCCGCAAGGCTTGGAAGCAAAGGGAGATTCCTTTCAGAATATTTATCAGAGTGGTTATGTGATTGGAAGTCCGCTAGATTTGGAGAAAGTGGAGCTTAAGCACGGCCCTTTTCAGGAACTGGACCGCGGGTTTGATTTTTACGCGCCGCAAACGACGGTAGATCCTCATGGACGGCGGATTCTGGTCGGCTGGATGGGACTGCCGGAAATCGACTATCCTACCGATAAAAATGGCTGGGCCCATTGTTTGACCTTGCCGCGTGAGCTGTCGGTTAAAGAAGGGAAGCTGCTGCAGCAGCCGGTTGCCGAGCTGGAGTCTTTGCGAGGAGATAAGGCAGAAGCAAACCAGAGAGTCGAGAATGAGAGTATTGGCTTAGATGGGTTTGAGGGAGAAGTGTATGAGCTTCTCGCTGAATTTTCCGGAAGTATAGCGGAGGAATTTGGACTGGAACTTCGCGTGGGAGAAAATGAAAAAACTCTGATTAAATACGATGCTGTCTCGAAGAAGGTTGTATTCGACCGTACTCATTCAGGGGCAACATTCGCTGAGGAGTTTGGCACAGTCCGGAAATGTGCGCTGGACGCTGATACGATTTCGTTCCGGGTTTTTGTGGATGTCTCATCACTTGAAGTATTTGTCAACAATGGCGAAGAAGTCTTTACCGGAAGGATTTTCCCTGGTAAAAATAGTACTGGGATACGTGTATTTGCCCATGGCGGCGGAACAAATGTCAAGGCCGTTAAATGGAATCTCAGATAATCTTTAAGAGGTGACACAATGGGAAAGCTTTTTTCAATAGGTGAAGTGTTGATTGATTTTATTCCTCTTCAAAAGGGAGTGGCCTTGAAGGATGTGGTCTCTTTTGAGCGGGCGCCAGGAGGGGCACCGGCCAATGTGGCGGCAGCTGTTGCCAAATACGGGCAGAAATCGGCGATGATTTCGAAGCTGGGGAAAGATGCGTTTGGCGACTTTCTGGTCGAAAAGCTTGTTGAAGCTGGAGTGGAGACGGATAAAGTGTACCGGACAGACGAAGCGAATACCGCTTTGGCCTTTGTCTCGTTAAAAGAAAACGGGGAACGTGATTTCTCGTTTTACCGTAATCCTTCCGCCGATTTGCTGTTAAGCGAGAGGGAAGTTGATCCGGCGTGGTTCCAAGCGGGAGACATCCTCCATTTTTGCTCGGTCGATCTTGTTGAGAGCCCGATGAAGCAGGCGCACAGGAAAGCCATCGAAGCAGTAACGGCAGCGGGTGGACTGGTTTCATTTGACCCGAACGTAAGGCTGCCGCTTTGGAAAGAGGCGGAAGACTGCCGCCGTGCAATTCTCGAATTCTTGCCGTCTGCTGACATAGTCAAAGTTTCAGACGAAGAGCTTGAGTTTATAACCGGAATCAAAGGTGAGGCAGAGGCGATCCAATCGTTGTTCACTGGAAACGTAAAGGCAGTTGTGTATACAAAAGGAGCTGCTGGTGCGGATTTGTTCTTAAAAGAAGAAAAGTTTGTATCACGCGGATACTCCGTTGAAGCGGTCGACACAACCGGAGCCGGCGACGCCTTCATCGGCGGATTCTTGTACCAGCTGCTTGAACTCGGAGCCAATCCGGCCAATGTTGAAAAAGTTCTGCGAGCCAACCATGGCCGCATCCTCCAATTCGCCAACGCGAGCGGAGCGCTGACGACAACTGGAAAGGGCGCTATCTCCGCTCTGCCGGCCAAAGCGGAAGTGGAAGCTGTCATAGGCAGACAAGCTGATTGAAGATGAATGTAAAAGAAGGGGCTGCCCAAAAAGTCAGTGAAAGCTGAGTTTTTGGGCAGCCCTGTTTTATTAATTGTTGATTCCTTGTAAAGGCAAGGGATACATAAGCGGAGAAATTCCGGTTAAGGCAATTTGCAGGGGTCTAAAAGACCGAAATAAGCGGATATTTTCCGATTATCTGCTTTTTTTAGGACGAAAAGTAGGGATTTGATGAAGATAAGCGGAAAAACTCCCCTTAAATCGCGGGAAACGTTGGTATTTCCCAGTGTAATCGGAATTTCTCCGTTTATTTTCATAAGCGCAGTAACGAATGGAAGACTTGCAACCCAAAACTGAAGCAGCAGAACCGTCCCCATGCTTTAACAATTCTAAACTGAATCTTAATGAAATTCAGGTTATTCCTTAATATTTTCCCTTTAATCTAGTACTGGATTTAGAAATACATAGATGGGAGAGATGAGGAATGACTGGTCAAAAGAAGGATAATGGCTTGAACAGAAGGGATTTCTTGAAAGCGGGGGGAATGGGTGCGCTTGCTCTTACTCTTGGTTCGACTGGGGTAATGGGTCTTGGTTCGAAGGCGCTTGCGGATGCTCCTGATAATCCAACGAGCGGATTTGGCGGGTATGGCCCTCTGGTTCCGGATCCAAATGGTATCCTTGATCTTCCAAAAGGCTTCCATTACAAGATCATTTCCAAAGAAGGCGACCTTATGACCAACGGAAGCAAAATCCCTGGAGCATTTGATGGGATGGCCGCTTTTGAAGGTCCAGACAATACAACCGTTCTTGTGCGTAACCATGAATTAGGAGCAGGCCCGGCATTTGGAAGCAGTCCTTATGATGCAGCTGCCCAAGGTGGAACAACTGCCCTGGTTGTAGGGGCAAATCGTGAAGTGCTGAAAGAATATGTCACCTCTTCAGGTACCATCCGCAATTGCGCTGGTGGAGCAACACCTTGGGGTACATGGCTGACTTGTGAAGAAACACGTTCCGAAACACACGGATATGTGTTCGAAGTGGATCCACAGCAGCCGGAAAACGAATTGTCCAGGACTCCAATCAAGGAAATGGGGCGTTTCTCCCATGAGGCTTGTGCCATTGACCCGGCGACAGGATATGTCTACCTGACTGAAGATGCGAGCCCAAGCTATTTTTACCGTTTCATTCCAAATGATACAAGCCAACAGCCAGGTTCGCTGCAAAAAGGCGGCAAGCTTTATGCTGCGGCAATTGAGGCTGTAACGGATCCATCGGCAAGCACGTTTAAAACAGGACAAACCTTCAAGATTGTCTGGAAGGAACTGGATCCACATCTTTGCCGCGAGGATGCTGCTGCGCAAAACTGCATCCAGTTCTCAAGGCTTGAGGGAGCCTTCTTCCAGGAAGGTGTTTTCTGGTTCGATGACACTTCTGCAGGTGATAAAAAGCTTGGACGCATTTACCGTTATATTCCGCACACAAATACGCTGGAGCTTTTCTATGAAGGAAATGATGCACGCGAAATGGAGTATCCGGATAACATCTGCTGTACTCCTTGGGGCGACCTTTGGTATGCGGAAGATGGTGCAGGCCAGGACCGCTTGATGGGAATTACGCCGGAAGGCAAGGTGTATCCTTTTGCCGCCAACCGTTTGAGCAATTCCGAATTGGCAGGCCCGACCTTCTCGCCAGATGGAAACACTCTTTTTATCAATATTCAAAGCCCAGGCAAAACTTTTGCGATCTGGGGACCATTCCAGCGCCGAAACACTGCGCGCGCAAGGGAAATGTCCTTCGCTGCTCCTGCGAATCTTGCACCGAACGTTTCGAAAGAAATGGCTAAGGCTGCGGAGGCGCAAGGCATGTCCGTTCTTGAAGCAGCAGCATTTGAGCGCCACGGAATTAAAATGAGTTAATTGTTTTAAAGAATAGCTTAAAAAAAGATGTAAGCTGAAAGCTTTGCATGGTTTACATCTTTTTTTCCATTCCAGATAATTGCCGCAGGTGAAATTCATACAGTGAAAAACAGCGTTCTACACAATGGAGGTTATGTACATGTTGCAGAATATAGGGATACCTGGATTAATTCTTGTCCTTGTCATTGCATTGATTATCTTTGGCCCATCCAAGCTGCCTGAAATTGGCCGTGCATTTGGATCGACTATAAAAGAGTTTAAAAAATCGACACGCGATTTGATGTCGGATGATGAGCCAACTAAAGACAAAGACGAGGCCCACCTAAAGCAGGTTAAATAAATAAGTGATTTTAGAAGATGTAGGTGAATTCCATGCTTTCATCTTCTTTTTTTAGAGGTGATAGAATGAGTGAACAAGAGATGAATCTTGTGGACCATTTAAGTGAATTGCGCAAACGGCTGATCATCATCGCTGGAAGCTTTATGCTTTTAGTCATTATGGCTTTTATCTATGTAAAGGATATTTATCAATGGTTAGTCCAGGATTTATCGATAAAGCTGGCCGTTCTCGGCCCAAGTGATATTTTATGGGTTTATTTCATGCTTGCCGCTGTGATCGCATTGGCAGGGACGATCCCAATTGCTGCCTATCAGATTTGGCTGTTCGTACGGCCCGCTTTATCGGAAAAAGAGAAAAAGGTAACATTGGCTTATATCCCGGCACTATTTTTGCTTTTTATCGTGGGTATTTGTTTTGGTTATTTCGTCATTTTCCCGTTAGTGTTTCAATTTTTGCTATCGCTGTCAGAAGACATGTTCATGGAGTTTTTCACGACGGAGAAGTACTTCCAATTTTTAATTCATATGATCCTGCCTTTTGGCTTCCTATTCGAACTTCCTGTCATTATCATGTTTTTAACAAGCCTGGGTGTGTTAAATCCTTACCGATTGCAAAAGATCAGGAAGTATTCTTATTTTGTGCTGATCGTGACAGCCGTGCTGATTACGCCGCCAGACTTGCTATCAGACATCTTAGTTGTGATTCCACTACTGTTATTGTATGAGTGCAGTGTTTTCTTATCTAAAATCGTTTACCGCCGGAAACAGAAAGCAGAGGTATTGGTGGCGTAAATGCAAACTTTGGAATGCACTATTATGTCAAACCCGTTGGCCAATTAAAAGATGGATGCAGGTCGCCAGGTGTGATACCTACAAAAAGCAAGTGCCGGTAAAAGGCCCTTGCTTTTTTTGCTAAGTTCCATTAGCTCTAAGACTATTTGTTACGGGGGCGCTAGTTCATTTTAAAAAACCTTGGTCGAAAAGTGATTCCTGATTCTCCAGTGAGGCAGGAGAACCGTCCCTTTGCTCTAGGCAATAGGCGGAGAAATTCCGGTTAATGCATATAGGAGGGGCTTAAGAAGCTGAAATAAGGGGATTTATTCCGGTTAACTGCTCAAAATAGGACTAAATTCCGCGATTAGATGAAGATAAGCGGAAAAATTACCCTTATATTGCGGGAAATGGTGGTATTTCCTAAAATAAGCGGAATTTGTCCGCCTATCTCTCTAACTCCGATTTAATGACGGCCACTCCTATACAGTTGGAATCCCAAAGTGGAACGCATATGCGTATCATTTTTAAAATTCACGTCGAAAAATGGAATCCCGCTAAAACAGCGTAATTATGTCCTACTAATCAAACGTTTGATTAAAGTTGCCTTGGTAGATCAACCTTAAAGAAGGGTGCGATTGAAGTTAATTTTTGAAACGAGGATTCCTGGGTTATTCCGCGCCCTAGGCAGAGCATGGCCTGCTGTCGAATTGCTGGGAGTATTGTCAAGCACGAGGACCGTTCTCGTGCTTTTTTGCTTGTAGGTCAAGAAAGTAAGGACGGTCTGTGAGGTCCTAAACTCAAAGTCTTTTTCCATCCCAAATATAGCAAACGGGTGAAAAGTGAGGCAGCAGAACCGTCCCCTGCCTCACGCAAAATGGAGACAACAGAACCAATGTCATGCACCAACCAAAAGCAACAACCTAATTGTTAAAAGTAAATTGGCGGTATTGGGAGGATGTTGGAGTTATTTTATGAATAGGTCTGGGAGAATCGTGCTCAGGGGTGAAGGTTCGGTTTCAGGCCGAAATATGCCGTTTTTTCGCATGTGCATTGATTTAGGTTGTTTTGTTATACTACTTACATTCCCCGAAAACACCTGTAATGGACCCAAACAAATCCTTTCAACGTTTTCAATATCCAATATAAAAAAAGTTTATTTCAATTAGGTTATGTAGAATGTCTTGTTTAAGAGTAAATGAATGAACGCAATTTTTTAGGGTTACGTTTCATCTTACTTCATACAAAAAATACTTTAATGATGTGGTTTTGCATTTCATATGTTCACCACTCGAAGTAAAACCCTCTGCGAATCTATCAAAGATGGGAGTTATAATTTAATATGAAAAATGCTACGACAGTTTTTTATGTATCATTAGCCATTGTAGCTGGTCTTGTTTTAATGGGGATTGCGATGCCCGCAACCTTGGAACAGGTTACTAGCAGTGCTCAAGGTGTGATTACGGATACTTTTGGGTGGTACTACCTTCTGCTTGTTACGTTATTGGTGGGTGTGTGCTTCTATTTATTAGCTAGTCCAGTTGGCCGGATTAAGCTCGGGAAACCGGAGGATAAGCCTGAGTTTTCACGTCCAACTTGGCTTGCAATGCTTTTTAGTGCGGGTATTGGCGTTGGGCTGTTGTTTTATGGAACAGCTGAACCGATCAGCCATTACATGATTAGTTCTCCTACAGGCACGGAGGGGACGGACCAGGGGATTAAGGATGCGATGAGATTCACGTTCTTCCATTACGGAATCCATGCATGGGCCATCTATGGTTCGATTGCGCTGGCTCTGGCTTATTTCACTTTTAGAAAAGGGGAAAAGAGCCTGATTAGCCGGACACTGCGGCCGCTGATCGGAAAACATGCGGATGGAGCGGTAGGGAAGGCGATCGACGTCACGGCGGTCGTTGCGACGGTTTTGGGGGTCGCTACCTCGCTGGGCTTTGGCGTCATGCAAATCAACGGTGGAATGTCCTATCTTTTTGATATTCCAAGTTCCATGACAAACCAAACAATCATTATGGTCGTTGTGACCGTCTTATTCATGATTTCGGCTTTAACAGGCTTGAGTAAAGGGATTAAGATTCTCAGCAACTTGAATATGGGGCTTACGGCTGTCCTCTTCGTGATTGTCCTGGTATTGGGGCCGACTCTTTTTATCCTTAACTTGTTTACCGATACTTTGGGTGCTTATGTGCAGAACTTCATGAACATGAGCTTGCGGATTTCGCCCATGAATGAAGAGGGTCGCAGCTGGATCAATGGCTGGACGATCTTTTATTGGGCATGGTGGATTGCCTGGTCTCCATTTGTCGGTGTGTTTATTGCGAGAGTTTCAAAGGGACGGACGATTCGTGAGTTCGTTGTCTATGTCCTGATGATTCCGTCCCTAATCGGATTCCTCTGGTTTACCACCTTTGGAGGTACAGCCATTTTCACGGAAGCTACAGGGCTGCTTTCAGTTTCTTCATTAGCGACCGAGGAATCTCTGTTCGGCGTGCTGCAAGGCTTCCCAGGCAGCATGGCTCTTTCCTTGCTAGCCGTGGTGATCATAATTACGTTCCTTGTCACATCCGCTGACTCCGGCACCTTTGTTCTGGGAATGATGACAACGAATGGATCGCTAAACCCAAGTGTACCGATTAAAGTGACTTGGGGAGTCCTTCTATCAACAAGCGCGCTTGCCCTTATTTATTCCGGAGGCCTGCAAGCCCTGCAAAACACCATGATCATTGCCGCTCTGCCATTCTCAGCTGTCATGGTGTTAATGGTCACAAGCTTGGTAAAAGCATTGAACCAAGAAGCAAAAGAGCTCGGACTTGGCCAGATTCCAGTGAAACAACCTAGAACCGTAGAGAAACGAAGGAAAGAGGTCGTTTCGGAAGCAGGTTGATACAAGGGGTTCTCTTGGTCCACTGATGCAAGAGGACGGTTCTCTTGCCTCACTATTATAGTATGATTGGAAGGCACATCCTTTTAGAGGATAGTGCCTTCTTTTTTGTCTTTACAAGTGAAATTTACTATTGTCCTTTAGTCATCTCTGCACAATATTGCCTAATTAACCTGGCTGCTTTCGTTTGGCTTATACCAAGGTCCGTTGCCACTTTTCGGGATGATTGATTCTTTTCATAGGATCTCTTTACTAACGTTCTTTTGGTTTGATCGAGAGCCTCGTCGAGTGTTTTTGGAAAGGATACTGGGGGAGCATCCCCGATTTTTTCCGTGATTACATCTGGTAAATCATGCACGTCAATCATCGAATTGCTAATGATGACTAATCTTTCAATTAAGTTTTCAAGCTGGCGTACATTACCAGGCCAGGAATAGTGTGTGAGCAAGTACAGGCATTCCTCGGAAATGACTTTGTTTTCATTGTATTTTTGGTTGAATTTATTCAAAAAATTGTAGGTCAGAGGGACGATGTCTTCTCTTCTTTCGCGCAGAGGCGGCAGGAGGATATCAATCACATTTAAACGATAAAATAAATCCTCTCTGAATGCTTTGTTTTTAATCATGGATTCCAGGTTTTGATTCGTCGCTGCAATGATCCGCACATCCACTTTTTTTACTTCGCTGCTTCCGACAGGAATGAACTGTTTTTCCTGGATAAGCTGAAGGAGTTTTGCCTGTATGGAAAGAGGCATTTCCCCGATTTCGTCGAGGAATATAGTACCTCCATTTGCCGCTTCAATTAACCCCTGCTTTCCAGACTTATTTGCACCGGTAAAGGCGCCTTTTGCATAGCCGAAAAGTTCG
The DNA here is from genome assembly GCF_000986785.1 of Mesobacillus campisalis. Taxonomy (GTDB): domain Bacteria; phylum Bacillota; class Bacilli; order Bacillales; family Cytobacillaceae; genus Mesobacillus_B; species Mesobacillus_B campisalis. The sequence continues at coordinate 168,721 of NZ_LAYY01000005.1, forward strand.
GACTCCAATAGTTCCTCTGGAATGGCCGCGCAGTTGATGGCGAGAAAGGGGCGATTTCGCCGATTGCTGACTTTGTGGATATATTGGGACAATGCCCCTTTTCCTGTACCGGATTCCCCGAGGATGAGGATATTCGAATCTGTAGGTGCTACCTTTTTGCAGAGCTCCAGAATTTTTTTGATTTTGCTGCTGTTGGTGACGATACTTTTTTCTTCCTCACTCTGCTGAGTCAGATTTGACTCGCTTTTTTCGTTTCCTGCATTGAATACTTTCATTTTTTGGCTTTGGGTCGAGGTAATCACAACAAGTTCAATTTCATTCTTATTATTCAATATAGGAATGGCAGTTGTCAGGAGTTCCATACCGATGTATGTTTGCTGCTTCATATAGCAAGGCTGTTTCCTTCGATACACTTCTGGAACAATCGAGGGTTTCCAATATCCTTTTTCAAAGAGCTCCAGGTTGTATTTGCCGATTACATCACTGGGCTTAAGACCGTAATGCCTTTCACACACCTTATTTACATATACAATCCGCGCTTCCCCGTCTAAAACAAAAATCTCATCCGAAGAATAGTCAAGAATCTTTAATAGAGTTTCAAGTGTCATTTCCACATTCCCTGTGGGATTTGGAATCATCAGGTGCAGCCCCCTAACATAGGATAGTGAGTCATTTTTGACTTTAAGTCTTAGTTATTCGAGTCCATTTTAACTCAAATTGATGGATATTTCAGTGAATTTTAAATCTTTTTGCCAACTTTCAAGGGTTTAACACTTTTGGCACAGTACTTGCATTAGAAAGGATGTATGGAAAATTAAAAGGAGGTTTCGTAATGGAGCATCGCAATCTTTCCGATTTCATCATTATCGGGGGAGGCCCGGTCGGGTTATTTACTGCTTTTTATGGAGGGATGCGCCAGGCATCAGTGAAAATCATTGAAAGCCTTCCGCAGTTGGGCGGACAATTATCAGCACTGTATCCGGAAAAATATATTTATGACATTGCTGGTTTTCCAAAAATCAGGGCCCAGGAGCTAGTGGATAATCTGCTTAGACAAATGGGTCAGTTTCAACCGGAAATTTGCCTGGAAGAGTCTGTTGAAACTATCGTCCGAAAACATGATCAAACATTTGCCGTCACCACCAATAAAGGTACCCATCATGCAAGAGCGGTGATTATTACGGCAGGGAATGGCGCCTTTCAGCCGCGAAAGTTAAATATTGAAGGTGAAGAAAGGTTTGAGAAAGCCAATCTCCACTATTTTGTTCAAGATATAAACCAGTTTGCCGGTAAAAGGGTGGCCATTTTCGGCGGGGGAGATTCAGCTGTTGATTGGGCCCTCATGCTTGAGCCAATTGCGGAAAAAGTAACGCTCATTCATAGAAGGGAGAAATTCAGGGCCCATGAGCACAGTGTCAACCAGCTTGAAAGTTCAAAGGTAGAAGTTTTAACTCCGTATGTGCCAGTTAAGCTAGCCGGAAAAGAAGAGATCGAGAAAGTGATTGTAAAAGACACTAAGAGCGGGGAGCCGATGGCAATTGAAATCGATCACGTTCTGGTTAATTTCGGATTTGTCTCTTCACTCGGTCCCATTAAGGATTGGGGCCTGGAAATAGAAAAAAACTCTATTTTGGTCAACTCCAAAATGGAGACAAGCATTCAGGGGATTTATGCCGCGGGAGACATCTGCACCTATGACGGGAAAGTGAAGCTTATTGCCAGCGGTTTTGGTGAGGCGCCGACAGCTGTGAGCAATGCCAAGGCATACATTCACCCAGGTTCAAAAGTACAGCCGCTTCACAGTACCAGTATTATGGGCGAGAAGGAAAAGGCAACCTCTGCCACCTAACAGATAAAGTGACTAGGAAAATTCAAAAAAATGAACGGGATACCAAGGAGGAAACTGAGATGACTTATAATAAAGTGCAAAACGCAACGAATCGTACATTTGAAAGAACGTTAACCTATGACAAATACACAGATCCCAAAGTGTTGGAAAAAGAGATGGAAATGGTCTTTGCAAAATCATGGCAGCTTGTCGGCCATGTCAGCCAGGTGGAGAAAGTCGGAGATTTCTTTACTGCAGAGGTGGCAGGAGAGCCGATTATTGTGAACCGCGGCAAAGATGAAGTGGTACGTGCCTTTTATAATGTCTGTCCTCACCGGGCGACAAAGCTTGAAAAAAACAGTGCCGGCAATAAGAAAATCCTCCAGTGTTCCTATCATGGCTGGACATTCAAGCTTGATGGGCAGCTGAATAAAGCACCTAACTTCCGCGGTGAAGATGAAAACTGCGTGAAGGATGCCTGTCTGCGTTCTGTCAGGATGGAAATTTTGGAGTCGCTTATTTTCGTGAACCTGGATGATGATGCCAAGCCTTTAAGTGAATCCTATGGCGATTTCTTCGAGCGGCTGGGAAAGAATCCTTTCTTAAGTGAACTAAAAAGAACCCATCAGAAAACTCGTACCTTCAAGGCCAACTGGAAGGCGTTCATGGATAACTATTTGGAATGTGACCATTGTCATGTGGCTCATCCAAGCTTCGTCGCAGCACTTGACATGAATGATTATCAAATCATTACTTGTGAAAATTATTCGATTCAAGGCACGGTTGTCAAACCGGACAAAAAATACGGAACAGTAAATTTGAATGAAGCGGAAATGCAGGGAGGGCAATTTTATTGGCTGTGGCCGAATTTAATGTTAACGATTTATCCTGGTCCGGGCAACATGGCCTCCATTCAGATCGTCCCGATTGATCATGAAACATCCATGGCTGTTTACACCTATTATTTCCGTGATGAGAACTTGTCCCAGGCGGAAAAAGACTTAATGGAATTTGCCGAACAGGTTCGCTCGGAGGATATCGAGCTTGTGGAATTGGAGCAGATTGGGTTCCGTTCACGTGCATTCAATAAAGGCCGATATTCATCCTCGGAAAAAGCGATTGTTCAATTTCATGAAATGGTATTGGAGGCCCTAAATGAATAATCAAACTGAAGTTCAATCTGTGAGGAAGTACCTGGTCATTGATGGGGAAAAAATCAAAACCGATAACTACGCGCCGTTATACTCCCCTTATTCAGGAGAAGAAATTGCCCAGATCGCCATGGCGGATAAAGCCCAGACTCAAAGGGCCATTGATGCTGCCTATCAAGCACGCAGCGTGATGGCAAAGATGCCGGCGTTTAGGAGAGCAGAAATACTTGAAAAAGTCGTTTCGCTTTTAACGGAAAAAGCGGATCAAGCTGCCGAAATCATTACGCGCGAGTCCGCAAAACCCATCATGTTCTCAAAAGCAGAAGTTTCAAGAACGATTGAAACCTATAAATTCGCGGCAGAGGAAGCGAAGCGCATTCATGGGGAGACAATCCCGTTTGATGCGGCGTCAGGCGGTATTGGCCGGGTTGGCTACACCTTAAGAGAGCCAATCGGTGTCATCGGAGCCATCACCCCTTTTAATTTCCCAATGAATCTGGTTGCCCATAAGGTAGGGCCAGCCGTGGCGGCAGGGAACACCATTGTCTTAAAGCCAGCATCGCAAACACCGCTTTCGGCATTGTTTATCGCTGAACTTTTCGAAGAGGCGGGCCTTCCGCCGGGTGCCTTGAATGTCGTGACAGGACCGGGAAGCATAGTGGGAGAAGAACTGGTCCGCAATGACCGGGTAAGCATGATCACCTTTACAGGCAGTCCCGAGGTAGGGATTGGCATCCGCAACCGGGCAGGATTAAAGAAAACGACTTTAGAACTTGGCTCCAACTCCGCCCTGATTATTGATAAAGATGCCGATGTCGATTCAATCATTGACCGCTGTATCATGGGGGCCTTTTCCAACCAGGGCCAGGTTTGCATCTCGCTTCAGAGAATTTACGCGCATGAAGAGATTTATGAGGATTTTACAAAGAAATTCACCGAAGCGGCAAAACAGTTGAAGGTCGGTGACCCGCTCAATCCCGATACGTATATATCATCCATGATTTCAAAGGGAGAAGCTGACCGGGTGATGGGCTGGATTGAGGAAACCAACAGCCGCAATGCCGACATTGCGACTGGCGGGAAAATCCGGAACGGTGTTCTTGAGCCTACGATCATTACCAATGCTGAACCTGACTTGAGCGTTTGCCGCCAGGAAGCCTTTGCCCCTGTTGTGGTGGTAAACAAGTTCAATGCCATGGAAGAGGCGGTGAAACAAGTGAATGATTCCCGTTTCGGCCTCCAGGCTGGAATCTACACAAATAATGTGAGACATGCCCTGTACGCCGCGCGGGAATTGCACGTGGGCGGTGTCATCATAAATGACGTTCCCACCTACCGGGTCGACCATATGCCATATGGCGGCGTGAAGGAAAGCGGAACCGGGCGCGAAGGAATCAAATATGCGATTGAGGAAATGACAGAAATGAAGTTAATCGTTTGGAACCAAAACTAATTTTAAAAGGAGATTTATGTGAAAACATATAAGATTGCTGTTATTGCAGGAGATGGAATTGGCCCTGAGGTCATTGATGCGGGGATTGAAGTGTTAAAAAAAGCAGCAGCCCTTGATTCCACCTTCCAGTTTCAATTCACCTACTTTCCGTGGGGCTGTGAGTTCTATACGAAACACGGAAAAATGATGGATGAGAATGGCATCGACCAGCTGAAAGAGTTTGATGCGATTTATTTGGGGGCAGTCGGGTTCCCCGGCGTCCCTGACCATATCTCATTATGGGATCTTCTGTTAAGGATCCGAAAAGAGTTTGATCAATATGTCAACATTCGGCCTGTACGATTGCTTAAAGGGGCGAAAACTTCTTTAATGGATGTAAAACGCGAAGACATCAATATGCTATTTATCAGGGAAAATAGTGAGGGTGAATATTCTGGAGCCGGTGAATGGCTGTTTAAAGGACGGGAAAACGAAGTTGTCATGCAAAACAGTGTGTTCTCGCGGAAAGGAACCGAAAGGATTATACGGTATGCATTTGAAACTGCCAAAAATCAGAAAAGGTCCCTGACGAGCATATCGAAAGCCAATGCTCTAAACTATTCCATGGTATTCTGGGATCAGGTTTTCGAGGAAGTCAGTGCCGAATATCCTGAGGTGGAAACATCCTCCTATCTTGTCGATGCGGCCGCCATGCTGATGATCAAGGACCCAAAAAGGTTTGAAGTGGTGGTAACCTCGAACTTGTTTGGAGATATATTAACAGACTTGGGTGCTGCTATCGCCGGCGGAATTGGGCTTGCAGCCGGGGCAAATATCAATCCTGAAAGGAACTATCCATCGATGTTCGAGCCCATACACGGCTCCGCCCCTGATATCGCAGGCAAGGGAATCGCGAATCCGCTTGCGGCCATTTGGTCAGCCAGTCAAATGCTCGATTTCTTTGGCTATGAATCTTATGGAAAAGAAGTGCTGAACGCAATAGAAGAGCTGTTGACAGAGGGTCAGGTTCTCACTCCGGATATGGGTGGAACTGCTTCCACACAGGAAGTAGCAGAAAGAATAGTAGAAATAATGGATTCCCGGATCGCATCGGGCAAATTGCACGTGTAAAAGTCTTCGATATCATAGGAAGAACCACATTTTCTTCCTATGATATAATACTCTTTTAAAACGAAACCGCTTACACGAAAAATGCACTATTCATATACAAGGAGTGTTGACATGAACAGTAAGAGAACAGTATTTTTTTCCTCCTTAGCCATCAGTTTGGCTTTGATCAGCGTTGGAGTATTTGCACCAAAACAAATGGAAAGCTTCTCAAACAATTCCCTTGAATTCATCTATAATAATCTCGGCTGGTTCATTCTTGCGAGTGTATTTTTCTTCTTCGCCTTTTGCATGTATATTGGACTTTCGAAGTTTGGGCATATCAGGCTTGGTGATGACAGCGATCGGCCTGAATATAAAACAGCTACCTGGATTGGAATGCTGTTTAGTGCTTCCATTGGCATCAGTCTCGTATTTTGGGGTGTTGCAGAACCTGTTTCCTATTATATTGATCCCCCTTTTGGAACAGGTTCCTCGGAAGAATCCGCAAAACTTGCCATGCAATTCGTTTATCTGCATTGGGGAGTCTCTGCTTGGGCGTGTTATGCGGTTGTAGGTGTCTCTTTGGCCTTTTTCCAGTTTCGCAAAAAACTCCCAGCCTCTCTTAGTTCCGTTTTTTATCCCTTAATCGGTGAAAAGGTTAGAGGTCCTTTCGGCAAAATGATTGATGTGATGGTCATCTTATCGATTGTCATTGGAATCGCGACTTCCCTGGGCTTTGGAACATTGCAGGTGAACAGCGGAATGAATTACTTATGGGGAATTCCGGTAAGTTTTTATACCCAAGTGGGAATTATCGTTGTTGTCAGCCTCATTTACATTGGCTCAACCGTTTCAGGGCTGCAGGGAGCGATGAAGCATCTCTCCAATCTTAATATGCTGCTGGCCTTTGCTTTATTAGGGTTCGTATTGCTTCTTGGGCCAACGCAGTCCATTTTAAAAATCTTTATTCAAGGGATAGGAGATTACGCTCAAAATTTTATTGGAATGTCATTTAGGACGGAACCATACAGGGAAGGATCCTGGATCGCCAGCTGGACGCTGTTTTACTTTGGATGGTGGATTGCATGGGCCCCACTTGTAGGCAGCTTTGTAGCCAGAATATCGAAAGGGAGAACCATAAAAGAGTTTATGATAGGAGCTATTTTTATCCCTGTCTTAGGGGCGTTCTTCTGGTTTGCCGTTATGGGAGGATCAGCTATAGATCTTATTCAAAACAGCGGCGAAACAGCTATCGCTGCCGCTGTTTCCACTGATGTTACCTCTGCATTGTTCAAGTTCTTTGACTATTTTCCAATGAGTGTATTTCTAAGTATTTTAGCCATGGTATTAGTTCTCGTTTTCTTTATTACTTCTGCAAATTCAGCTGTTTTTGTACTAGGAATGATCAGTGAAAACGGGAATCCAAATCCTTCCCACTCAACGAAAATAATATGGGGAATTGTGGTTGGTGCCGTATCCAGTGTACTAATTATGACCGGAGGCTTAGCAGGTTTGCAATCCGCACTAGTTGCTACATCGATACCATTATCCGTTTTAATGCTCGTTATGTGTTATTCAACCTATAAAGGGTTGAAGAATGAATGGAAAATTGCGAAGCAGGGGGACGGTTCTCGTGCCTCAATTAAGGATGAGCGTTCGGCATGAACGGAACGAAATACTTAAGTGGAAAAAGGGGCACAATGGGCAGCGTTAACGGCTCGTTATGCCTTTTTTTTCTGCAAAACGCCCCTTGTTTCCACTAAAAAACCGTCCCCATGCGTTTCGTTTCACCTTGGTTTTTTTATATGCTAGAATGCAACTGGGGCGGATAAATGGGTGCTGGGAAGGGCATTATATATAATGCTTTTTGTTTTTTTCAGTAAAGTGCCAAAAGTCCCCCCTTTTCTCCCCAAAGGGAGTTTTTTTAATAGCAAAAATGAAAGGAGGTTGAGTCGATGCATTTATTGCCAAGGGAAATGGACAAGCTCATGATTGTTGTGGCAGCAGACCTTGCAAAGCGCCGAAGAGACCGGGGTTTAAAATTAAATTATCCGGAGGCCATAGCTCTCATCACTTATGAAGTTTTGGAAGGGGCAAGGGACGGGAAATCTGTAGCCGAGCTGATGGAGTATGGAGCAACGATATTGTCCCGGGAAGATGTGATGGAAGGAATCCCCGAAATGATAGATGATATCCAGGTGGAAGCCACTTTTCCGGATGGGACGAAATTAGTGACAGTTCATAGTCCGATACGATAACCAGGAGGGAACGCTCATGTTGCCAGGCGAATACATTCTCAAGGAAGAAGACATTATTTGCAACGAAGGCAAAGAAGTATTTACACTTTCCGTAACAAACACCGGTGACCGCCCCGTTCAAATAGGTTCCCATTACCATTTTTATGAAGTGAACGAAGCGCTTCAGTTTAATCGGAAGGAAGCCTATGGAAAACGGCTCAACATTCCGGCTGGAGCGGCTGTTCGCTTTGAACCTGGTGATGAAAAGGAAATCCAGCTTATTAACTACGCCGGAGAACGCCGTGTATACGGGTTTAATAATAAAGTAGAAGGATCATTGGAAAGCAGGGATGACTCTTGAGTTTTAACATGTCCAGGAAACAATATGCTGAAATGTTCGGTCCGACAACAGGTGACTCTGTCCGGCTTGCTGATACGGATTTATTTATTCAGATAGAAAAGGACTATACCCAATATGGAGAAGAGGTTGTTTTCGGCGGAGGTAAGGTCATTCGGGACGGAATGGGACAGCATCCGCTTGCCACCAGGGAAAAAGACGGTGTGCCGGACACGGTGATTACCAATGCCGTTATTCTGGATTACACTGGAATCTATAAAGCGGATATTGCGATTCGGGACGGAAAAATTTCCGGAATCGGAAAAGCCGGCAACCCGCTTATTATGGATAAAGTGGATATCATCATTGGCGCGTCCACGGAAATTATAGCCGGTGAAGGCTTTATTGTTACGGCCGGAGCAATTGATACGCATGTTCACTTTATGAATCCCGAACAGGTTTCACTGGCGTTAGCAGCAGGGACAACCACATTGATCGGGGGAGGCACGGGGCCTGCAACCGGATCACGGGCCACAACGGTCACTCCGGGCGAATGGAACATACATCGCATGTTAATGGCGGCGGAAGGACTTCCAATCAACATTGGTTTCACCGGAAAAGGAAGTGCCGCGGCCATGGAGCCTTTAGCGGAGCAAATAAAAGCTGGTGTAATCGGCCTTAAAGTGCACGAAGACTGGGGAGCAACTGCTTCAGCCCTGGATCACGCCTTACGTGCAGCTGACAAATATGATATTCAAGTCGCCCTTCACGCAGATACGCTAAACGAAAATGGCTTTATGGAGAATACCATGGCCGCGGTAAAAGGCCGGGTTCTTCACATGTATCATACGGAAGGTGCAGGCGGTGGACATGCCCCCGACCTAATCAAATCAGCAGGATATTTAAATATTCTCCCTTCATCAACAAATCCTACCTTACCTTATACGGTTAACACAATTGACGAACATCTTGATATGGTGATGGTTTGCCATCATCTCAATCCTTCGGTGCCCGAAGATATTGCTTTTGCGGATTCAAGAATTAGAAGAGAGACGATTGCAGCTGAAGATATCCTTCAGGACATGGGTGTATTTAGCATGGTCAGCTCGGATTCACAGGCAATGGGACGTGTCGGAGAGGTTATTTTGCGTACGTGGCAAACGGCGGACAAAATGAAAAAACAAAGAGGCCTTCTGCAGGGAGACAGCCAATATGCCGATAACAACCGTGCCAAGCGCTACATCGCAAAATATACGATTAATCCTGCGATTACGCATGGAATTTCCAACTATGTCGGCTCAATCGAAGTCGGTAAAATGGCGGATCTTGTCCTTTGGTCCCCGAAATTCTTTGGTGTGAAGCCCGAGATGATCCTAAAGAACGGACTGGCGGTAAAAGCCTTGATGGGAGATGCAAATGCTTCCATCCCAACGCCGCAGCCGTATATCTACCGTCCAATGTATGCCCAGTTCGGAAAAGCTTTGCCAAAAAGCTCGGCTACATTCATTTCACAAGCCGCTTACGAAGATGGAGTACATGAAAAGCTTGGTCTTGAAAAATTGATTCATCCTGTTGGAGGAATCCGCACGCTGTCTAAAAAAGATATGAAGCTCAATGCTGAAACACCTGAAATCACGGTGGATCCGCAAACCTATGAGGTTCGTGTCAATGGAGAGCTGCTGACATGCGAACCTGTGGATGTCGTTCCAATGGGACAGCGTTATTTCCTATTCTGAGGTGAAAGAATTGATTATTGATAAGATTGTCGGAAATCTAGAAGATATGGATCCAAAAGAAATCAGCAAGCGCCACATGGAGAAAGTCTATCTTGAGAGCGCCAGCCTGGTGAAAAGAATTCAGCGGGTCAAAACAGACCATGGAAATGAGCTGGGGATTCGCTTGAGAGAGCCCCGCGATCTTTTAGCCGGCGATGTACTGTATATGGACGATAAAAATATGATTGTCATTGATGTGCTTTCGGATGACCTGCTTGTCATCAGCCCTAGAAGCCTGAAGGAAATGGGGACGATTGCCCATCAGCTGGGAAACCGGCATATGCCGGCCCAGTTTGAAGAAAACGATATGCTTGTTCAATACGACTATTTAGTAGAGGAACTTCTTCAAGGGCTTGGAATTCCTTTCAAGCGGGAGGACAGGAAAGTTAAGCAGGCGTTCCGGCATATAGGTCACAGTCATGGATAAAAACATCCTTTCTTTATTCCAGCTATGCGATTCAAATTTCCCAACGGGCGCCTTCAGCCACTCATTTGGATTGGAAAGTTACATCCAGGACAACCTGGTCACCGACCAGGAGACGTTTTACCGGTGGCTGCAGGTGTATTTGCATGAGCAGCTCGTCTATACTGATGGGCTTGCCTGCAGCCTCGTCTATGAGGCCCTCTCAATTGAAGATTTTGAGCGTATATGGGAACTGGACCGGCTGTTAACGGTTCAAAATCTTCCGAGGGAAACTAGGGAAGGAACACAAATGATTGGGAGCCGAATGCTAAAATTAGCACAAACCTTATTCGGCTTCCCTATTCTTTCCAAATATAATGAGGAAATAAGAAAGAAACATTCTTTCGGCCATCCTTCCATCGTGTTTACGATGGTCGCTCACGGCCTTGGAGTATCAAAAACAAATGCCATCCTCTATTACTTGTATTCTTCCATTTCCAGCATGGTACAAAATGGGGTGCGTGCCATTCCGCTTGGCCAGACGGGAGGGCAAATGATCATCCATCGATTCGTGTCCGACCTGACCAAGGCCGTAGAAAAAATATTGTTGCTGGGGGAGGAAGACTTTGGCATTGTATCACCAGGATTGGAATTATCCCAAATGAAGCATGAACGGGTAAATATTCGTATTTTCATGTCTTAATTTTTATCAAAGAAGTTTAAAGGAAGTGTTTGAATGGAACCAATTAAAATCGGAATTGGGGGCCCTGTTGGAGCAGGAAAAACCATGCTTGTCGAAAAGTTGACTCGTCATCTGCAAGATGAAATCCAAATGGCGGTTGTCACCAATGATATCTATACAAAAGAAGACGCGAAATTTCTTATCCAGAATGGCGTTCTCCCTGAGGACCGGATCATCGGGGTGGAAACGGGGGGCTGTCCTCATACCGCCATCCGTGAAGATGCATCAATGAACTTTGCCGCTATTGATGAACTGATAGAACGCCATCCTGGTGTTGAACTCATTTTTGTTGAAAGCGGCGGCGATAATCTCGCGGCTACTTTCAGCCCGGAGCTCGTTGATTTTTCCATTTATATCATTGATGTGGCGCAAGGCGAGAAGATTCCGCGCAAGGGCGGCCAGGGAATGATTAAATCGGATTTATTCATCATCAATAAAACCGACCTTGCTCCCTTTGTCGGGGCCAGCCTCGAGGTGATGGAGCAGGATACAAAGGTGTTCCGCGGAGATAAACCATTTGTCTTCACAAACTTAAAGGATGAGGACGGCCTTGGCCAGGTCATTGACTGGATCAAGAAGAATGCCTTATTAAAAGGATTGGATTAAAATGGGTGATTGGACAGGGGAACTATCATTAGACCTGGAAAACCGCAACGGAAAAACCGTTGCGGGAAATGTCTTTTTCCAGGGGGCATTCAAGGTGATGCGGCCCATTTACCATGATGACTCCGGCCAGGTCTGCTATTACCTTTTGAACCCGGGAGGCGGATATTTGGATGGCGATCGGTACAGGATGAAAATTTCTGCCGGCGAGGATTCAAAAGTGACCCTAACCACGCAATCGGCCACAAAGGTTTATAAGACGCCAAAAGATCATGTTTATCAGGAATCAGAAATCCTGCTTAAAAAAGGAAGTTATCTGGAATACCTTCCTGACCCGCTGATTGCGTATGAAAATGCCCATTATAAGCAAAAGAACGTTGTCCGGATGGAATCGGGGTCAACGTTCTTGTATACGGATATTCTCACTCCGGGCTGGTCGCCAAGCGGGGAAAAGTTCAGCTATGACACGATCCAGTTAAAAACCGAAATTTATTTGGATGGGAAGCTTGGTGTATTCGATCATATCAAGTTGTCTCCGGAGGACAATTCGGTGGAAGGCTTGGGTTTTATGGAAGGCTTTACCCATCTGGGTTCGCTCATGGCGGTCAGCGAAGAAACAGATAATCAGCTTCTCGATGAGTTGTACGATAAGATTTATTCGGAACAGGCGAACATCAAATTTGGTCTTTCAAAGCTGGCCATCCCGGGTTTAAGCATTCGGGTGCTGGCGAACTCGACCCAGATTATTGAACGAATTTTTAACGATTGCCACAAAATTATCAGTAGAAAGTTGAATCACGCCACGCCACGGTCTTTGAGAAAGTATTAACGACTGCCTATGGCAGTCCCTCCCTGCAAGTTCAGCTATAAGGGGGAAGCAACCAACCATTACCGGAGGAGGCCTACCCATGCCTAAAGATAACAATGAAAAGCCCGTTATTAAAAATTTTGAAGTGGATACGGTATTTGAGGACCGTGTACATGAGCGTTATGCTTTTACGTTTAAAGTAAAAAATAATGAGTATAAAGGCTACTTCCATGAGAATGGAATCCAATGGCATCACCCGCACCCGAAACAAATGCTTGGTGATGAACAAATGGAAGCCATTGAATCAAAAATTCATTATTTAATGAGGCAAAATGGAATTTCCAGTGAAGCCGGAATAGAAGATCTTGAGTTCAAGCCTGCATTTGAAGACAGAATGTACGAACGCCAGCAATTCACCCTGAAAATCCATGGGGAGGAATACAGGGCTCTCCTCAATAAAGGTGAAATTCAATGGTTCCATCCCAAGCCCCACCAAAAGCTTGAAGACGAACATGTCCAGGCCATTGAAACCGAAATCCACAAAAAAGCCGCCGAAAAAGAGTGATGCACAGGGACGGTTCTCATGCCTCAAAACCAGCGCGTTTGTGAGGCAGCAGAACCGTCCCCATGCATCTGAATGGGAACATAGCCGAAGAAATTCCGGTTAAGGTAAAAAACAGGGGCATAATATGCGAAAATAAGCGGATATATTTCCCTTACCTACTCTATATAAGGCTGAATCAGAGGATTTAGATACACATAAGCGGAAAAACTCCCCTTAAATGGCGGGAAATGCTGGCATTTCCCAAGTTAAGCGGAATTTTTCCGTTTATTTTTCACATTCAGAACATCATCCACGTTCCTTTTCTTAACTCAATGTTAATAAGTTGTTATAGTTCTGAAAATTCTCGTTAAAGCACATTTTAGACCTACTTTTTCAGTGGTCTCAAACCGTCGCAATACATCAATCCATGTAGTTCAAGAGCTGGGCGGCTGGTATGGGTTTGCTGTATAGGTAGCCTTGGACTTCGTTGCATTGTTCTTGTTGCAGGAAAGTGAGTTGTTCTTCTGTTTCGACTCCTTCTGCAATGACGTTCAGGTGCAGAATCTGGGCCATGGCGATGATGGTTTTGATGACCATTTCGTCTTCGAGGTGGCCGATTCTTTGGATAAAGGACTGGTCGATTTTGATTTGGTTGATTGGAAACTTGGTCAGGTAGCCTAATGAACTATAGCCTGTGCCAAAATCATCCAAACTGATCGAAACTCCATACTCATGCAGCTCCTGGAGGACGGGGAGGACCCGCTCGACTTCAATCATCATGCTTTCGGTTATTTCAATATCAACCTTCGATGGCCAGATTTCCAAGTCGGAAAGAATGTTTTTGATCTGGGCGGCAAAGTCGGGTTGTTTTAATTGGGAAGCGGACAAATTGACGCCCATTCGCAGCCAGGTGTAGCCGGCTGTATGCAGCCTTTTCAGCTCTTCACAAGCTGTTTTCAGCACCCAGTTTCCAATCCTTATGATCAATCCAGTTTTCTCTGCAAGGGGAACGAACTTGGCTGGCGGTATCTCGCCCAAAATGGGGTGTTTCCACCGGATCAAGGCCTCAAATCCGATCACTTTATTCGTGTCAATATGATGCTGGGGCTGATACTCAAGGTAGAGTTCGTTTCGCTCGATAGCATAGTACAAATCCTTGGTAAGGACAATTCTCTCCATTTCTTCCATTCTGGTAGATTGCAAAGGGGACAGAGCGATCTTCTCATGTTTTTTGTTGAGCAAATCCTTCATCGCTACCCGTGTTACGTCCTCGGGGGTTTGGCCATCTACAGGGAAAAGGCTGTGCCCATAGCTCACCGAAAGCCGGACCTCATGGCTGGAAACACTGAACGATTCTAAAAATACATCTTCCAGCACTTTTGAAAAGAACGGGATTTTCTCTTGGGAACAAGGCAGGCAAATGGCAAACTCGTTCCCGCCTACGCGATAAACGGTGGCTGTTTTTGGGAAGTTTCTCACCAAACGGCAAGCTACCTTTTTTAGGATGAGGTCCCCGCTTACATATCCAAATGCAAGATTAAGAGGGTTGAATTCATCAATATCAAGCATAAAGATAGCAAAGGGGGTTAGGGTTTTTCCGTTTCCGCACAGGTGCTGCAGGTCGTTTTGGAATTGTTTCCGGTTCGGCAGATGAGTCAGCGGATCCATGTTCAATAATTGCCCCAATTCCTCTTTATTCCTTTCACGCTCAAGGACTAGCTTGACGAGGAAAGTGGCCCTTTCAACCAGCTCTTTTTCCCGGTCGGTAGGAGCATATGGGCGTTTATAGTACATCGCAAATGTCCCGAGCAATTCCTGATCGATCGTAAGGATTGGGGTCGACCAGCAGGCACGGAAGCCGTATTCCTTCGCCGCTTTCCGAAAGGATTCCCACCTTTTATCTCCATCAATATCCATCACAATCGTTTGTTTCTTCGTATAAGCCGCAGCCCCGCAGGAGCCTGCATCAGGGCCGACTTTAATGCCATTGATCGTAGCGATATAATCCTTGGGAAGGCCTTTTCCCGCGCGGTATGATAAGGTTTCACTCTCTTTTTCATAAAGCAGGATGGAGCAAACCCCTTCGGTTTGGTCTTCTACAAATCTGGTGATGGAGTCTAAAATCTTATCAGGGCTGGCTCCGTCACTGATCAGCCGGATAATGTTTTGCTGCCCCTCCAATGCGTATTGGATTTTATTGCTTTGTCTTTTACGCTCTCTTTCCAAATAATCCGAGTAGATGCAAAACTGGTTCTTCCCGCTTTGTTTCGCCGCATACATGGCAATATCGGCTTTTTGGATGAGACCGGTAAAAGTTTCGTCATGGGAAGGGTACATGGAAATCCCCATACTGGCTGATAAATAGATTTCATGCTGCTGCAGGTAGATAGGCTGTCCAAGAGCCTCCAGTATGCTCTTCCCCTTATCGTTCATTTCATTTACGGAAATATTGGGTAAAACAATTAAAAATTCATCGCCGGCGAATCGCAAAAGGAAATCCTGCGGGGACAGCAGAGTATTTATCCGGTGGACGAACTCCTGAAGCACGAAGTCTCCCGCATTATGGCCAAAGCGGTCGTTGACGTACTTGAAGTCATCGATATCAATAAAGAATAAAGCAAATGGGTTGAGAAATAATTCCTCATATTGTTCAAGCTCTGTTAGAAAAGAATGGCTGTAAATCCCTGTCAGCGAATCTGTATAAGCTGTGTGTTCTAAATCAATCGCATAGGAGAGGAACAGAGCCATATTACGTAAAAGTTCCTTCTCTTCTTCATTAAGAGTCACTTGCCTGGTATCTGTTGCGCAAAGATTCCCAAACCACGTTCCATCGCGGAGGAAAATCGGCACTCCATAGAAACTTTTAATGCCGAGGGAACGAGGGCCTTCGTATTGGCGTGTACGAAATAGCTCGTTTGTATTAGGGATGAAAAGTGGTTCACGACCACTCTGAAGGATTAAGGTTCATAAAGCATCCTCAAGAGGCATCCTGGTTCCTTCCGGTAAAATAACCTCGTTTACATTCAACGCTTCAAGAACTAAAATTTCCCTTTCCTGATGGAGCTTGGTGAGGCAAAACGTGTTCATCTTTATTGACTTCGACAACATTGAAAAGATGGGAGCAGTAGCTTCTTTAAGCCGTTGGTATTTTCGAAGATCCATGCTGGCAACCTCTCTAAACTGGTATAAATAAACCTTTTGGTTAGTTTAACAAAAAGAGGAAACTAATTAAAATGATACATATTGGGTGAAGCATGGGGACGGTTCTCGTGCATCAGAATGAGTGGGGTTGGTGAAGCTCCGCATCCCATGCATCCACATAGCCGGAGAAATTCCGGTTAAGGTAAAAAGAAGGGGCTGAAGAAGCAGAAATAAGCGGATAAATTTCCCTTAACCCCTCAATATAAGGCTAAATTTAAGAATTTTATACACATAAACGGAAAAGCTCCTCTTAAATGGCGGGAAATGCAGGTATTTCCCAAGTTAAGCGGAATGTTTCCGTTTATTTTTTCATACACAGAAACATCATCACCGTCCATTAACTTAACCAATGTAAATAAATTGTTATAGTTCTGAAAGTTACATTAAAACTCGTTTAGGCCTATAGAATTTATAATGAATTACCGGTAAACTGGAAATGGATTGATTTGGAAAGGTTTTTACGAGAAATATAGATTTGAAGAGGAAATGCCAATGGTTTCCTTACTGAATTAGTACAGAAGGATAAATACGGACCCACATTCACCGGAGAAAGGATGTTAATATATGAAGAAAACCTCATTTTTCTATTTATTTGCTTCAGGTTTTTTGATGGTCTTCCTGTTACTATTTTTAGGAACATTTTTGTATTCTTCACTGGGCTTTATGTTGGGCTGGAATTCATTTGATTTTAACCTTATGGGCATTCAGTTGATCTATGCGGATATCGATCAGGAAGGCTTTTCGCTCGGCACAGGCCCAGCCCTTATCATCCTGTCCTTCATCTTCGGCATTTTCAATGTGTTGCTAACCAAAGTATTTAAAAAGCGTTTTATCGTATGAGACAAGGGGACGGTTCTCGTGCCTCATTTTGAGTGGCATCGGCCAGTGAGGCAGCAGAACCGTCCCCTTGCTGCTTTTTTGTTACTTCCGCCGGATTAATTTCCGCCTAATATTTGGTATTATGTGGTACATCAGAGTCTGAATGTGAGGGGATATTTTTGGAGCTGAAGTTGGCTGAGGAGCTGGAACGGAAGGCGAAGCGGCAGAAGCTGCTGATGCAGATTCAAATATTGGAAGGATACAGGCGCAATGTGCGGCAAGCGCTAGAGCGGCTGGAGGACGGGAAAACTATATATCGTGCGGCACACGCCAGCTACACCCCTTCCTGGCAAGGGGAGACACGGCAGGCGTACGAACAGATGGCGAGCGAGTTGAATGGTGCGGGGAACAGGTCCTATACTGTAGGTAATGATTTGATGAATGCCATCTCCGGGGAGATCCGCAGGCTGCAGGACAAGGCGGATGCGTTAAGATGACCAGAGTTCAGATTAAGGTAGACGAGTTGGAGGCATTTGCCGGGCAAATCGGGAAGGCGGAACAGGAATGCGACCAGGCGCTCCATGCACTCAACTGGCATTTTAGCTCGCTGCTCGCCAATTTCCCTGGTGCGGTGCCGGGACATATACATAATCTTGAGGCAGATTTTAAGCATTCCATTAAACGGTATAAAAGCAAACTCGATGATGCCCAGCGGCTGGTCAAGCTTACCGCTGCCAAGATGGCCGAAGCAGACCGGAGTATGTCTGGGAAAGCCGGCAATTTTCTGCTTGAAATGCTTGGATGGTACGATCTTCAGCGGCTGGGAAGCGAATATGATCCCGTGACAGGAGAGAAACTCTCAGCAGGTGACAGGGCACTGGCCGCGGTCATGCTGGGGCTATCCATCTTTCCGCCGGCAAAAGCAGTTGGAGTTGGCGGGAAAGCGGCGGTCATGGGAGTGAAGGCTGGAAAAGCCGGAGGAAAGGCAGATTTTCTGAAATTCGCCAAGGACTCGAAAACCTTTTTATCCATAAAGAACGTCGTTGACACCGGCAAAGTCCGCCAGGCATTTAATAGGGTTTACAACCAGGTCGTCGTTGGTCCGCTTGCCGCGACCAAAGTCTGGTTCGGCGGAGTCATGAAGAAACTCGGTGACCTGCCTATCCCGTCAAACCTGCAGGTCCAGCTGGCCGGAGTCGGCGCCTACCGGAAAACAGTCGGAGAAGCGTTCCAGGAAGCGAAGGAACAGGTTGCGAAGATTGTTGCGGGGAAGAGTGATGGAGTTGGTAATGGAATAAGTAGAGATATTACAAAGGTCAAATACGGGGACCAATATACCAGGAATGGTCGTAAAAAAGCACTAAAACCCAATGTTGAGTACACAAGTAAAGAAGGATACAATTATAAAACAGATGGTCAAGGCAGGATATCACATGCTGAAGGAACCCTCAAATTTGGAGATGGAAAAAGAAATAACTATGCTCAAAAGGTAGTAGGAAGAGAATATCGAAAACCTGATGATGATGGTGGACATTTAATTGCTAGTATTTTCAAAGGTTCAGGAAATCTTGATAATCTTGTTCCAATGAATGGCAATTTAAATAAAGGTGAATGGAAAAAACTTGAGAATACATGGGCAGATGCCCTTAAACAAGGTGATGAGGTGAAGGTGAAGATAACCCCTAGCTATAAGGGTAATTCACAGCGTCCAGAGACATTTGATATTAAGTATAGAATTGGTGATGATGAATGGGAAATTAGAAGATTTGATAATTTACCGGGAGGGAGAAAGTTAAATGAATGAAGAACAATTAGATAGTTTATATCAACATATAGCAGAAGTTGTAGTAGAAACTATTCCAGAAGAGTGGTCTCAGGTTTATTTATATGGTGAGGTTGTTGAAGGATCTCAAACTGCCTACTTCTATTATTATCCCGAAGGTAGTGATAAACCCATACACAGTCATGATATACCTGAACTATTTACAGTTAGTGAACTTGAATACTCAGAAAAATGGCATCGATTAGTCGATTCAATTCAGGAACTATGGAAGGTGTTTGAAGATAATGGCCAAGAGCCTTGGACAAATTTCACTATGGTTTTTGATAAGATAGGGAAGTTTAATATTGATTTTAATTATGAAGACCTTTCAAAAGCAGACCCTCATGAAAGAAAAACCATTTGGAAGTATAAGAATCTTGGCGTTATACCTAAAAGTAATTCTGGGAAAAAGCATTTAGAAAAATACCTTTCCACACTGGAATAAATTTATGAATCTGGACGATAAGAATGATGAATAGTTGGATGGATAGGAGGGATTAGCCCGATTCAATTGATGAATCATACGCAAGATGCAAACCTTCAGGAACTGTTGTTAAAAATGGAAACGGGGACATGCACCGTATCCTTTACAGTGTGTTGTATTAGGGATGGTGAAGTGAGCAAAAAACAGCCTGTTGGAAGTGATTGTGTCGTCCCGGCAGGCTGTTTTTGGCTGATTGCTTCAAATAAAGCAAGAATTGCTTCAATAATGAAGGGTATTGCATCACACCAAGTCATTATTGCATCGATTATTTGCTTTATTTGAAAAACCTGTGTCTAAAATGTGTCACAGGGCGACTCAATGATGCATGAGAACCGTCCCCATGCTCTACCTGCATTTTTTCATTCCATAAAATACATAACTGTAGTCATCAGAATGATGCTGATAAAGATGTATTTCTTGATTAATCATGTTCACTACATCCAACACAACGGGGGAATCCTTATACTTTTGTACCATCTCTTTGAGGTTGCGTTCGAGTGGATGGTAATATTCGTCGAGCCAATCTTTCTTTGGCAATACAAATGAAAAGGCATAAGCATATCCTGAATCGACGATTTGACTCACCTTATTGGAAATAGTATTAATTTCCGGATAACCTTGGGCCCAAAAGTCTTTGCTTTCTTGAGAAGGGTCCGCATGCAGCCATGAGATTTCACTGCATACCAGATAGCCATCTTGCTTTAAGAAGGATTTCCACTGCCTAAGTCCTTCCTGAAATCCTGCAATATAAATCGAACCTTCCGCCCAGATGAGGTCAAATGTTTCCGAAGGGAAGTCCAGCTCCAGCATGGAAGCATTCAGGACTTTGACCCTGTCCTCCAATCCCTTCATCTGAAGGTGTTGTTTCAGCGTATCCAGGGATTGCTGGTTGGTATCCACTGCGGTAATATGGGCATTTGGAAAGGTTTCGGCTAAAATCAGTGTATGAATTCCATTTCCGCATCCTATATCCAGTATGTTCAATTCTTTTTCGTGGTCCATATTTACCAGCGAAGCGGCCTTTTTTGTGGATAGTTCACTTCCCGGAGCCAAACGGGCCAGCCCTTCAAAAGCTTCATAAAAAAATTTTTCCATTATAGATACTCTCCTTTAATTTAGTTATGAAGAGAAAGTACCTGCCAGCTCAAAACATAAGTTAAACAAACAAAAACCTCCAAATTAAGATGCTCTCATTTTTATCTAATCTAACGAATTTGTCAACAAACACAGGGACGGTTCTCGTGCTTCATTGATGCACGAGAACCGTCCCCATGATCTATTTTTGCTTGTAGTACGTGATTGCCAATGCAAATGCCAGGACGGTTCCTTTGACGATGTCCATGGCGTAGTAGGGGACGGACATCATGACGAGGCCGTTTGCCAGAATCCCGATGAGCACCGCACCTACGAAGGTTCCAAAGGCATTTGGCTTGCCTGCGCCCAGTACGGAGAAGCCGATAAAGGCGGCGGCGACGGAATCCATCAGGTAAGGGGCGCCAGAGTTGATTTCGGCTGTCATCACGCGTGAGGCGAGGACAATCCCGCCAATTGCGGCGAACAGAGCGGAAAGCAGATAGGCGGCCACTTTGTACTTGTTAACCGGAATTCCCGACAGTCGTGCTGCTTCCTTGTTTCCGCCGATCACATACATGTATCTTCCGTGCTTCGTATAGGTTAAGAAGATATGAACCACTACCACCACGACGACCATGATTAGGATGATCCACGGCACCTGGCCGATTTTCGCAAAGAACGGGCTGATCACACCTTCTGCCATCGTCCCGTCACTCATCACCATGTTTTCCGATACAGTCGCACCCTTCGTATACGTCAAGGCCATTCCCTGGATGATGAACATCGTCGCAAGCGTCATCAGCATATCGGGAATCCGCATTTTTACAATCATGATGGAGTTTAATATCCCGACAATGAGCGCGGCGGCAATCGCCGAGATGATCGCGACAAGGGTATTTTGCGAAAACCAGACGAACATCGAAATCACGATTGCGTTCGATAACGAGGCCACCGAGCCAACGGAAAGGTCGAAGCCATCAACGGTTAACGAGATGGTAATTCCAATGGCAATGATGGTGACAATGGAAATCGAACGCAGGATGTTGACAATATTGTTCCCCTGGATAAAGTTCGGATTGGCCCATGAAAAGATGGCAATCAGAACAAAGATGGTAATGATCGTTCCATATTTATATAAAAATTGAAAAAGGTCAAAGGACGTTTTTGCCGGGGTCTGTTTCTTCGATGATATGTTTGCCTCCATTTTACCTGCCCCCTGTTGAGTAGAATAATAGTTCTTCTTCATTTGTTGTGTTTGTTTCCAGTTCCTTTACTGACTTTCCGTCATAAAGAACGTAAACCCGGTGGGTGATGCCCATGATTTCGGAAAGCTCGGAGGAGGCATAAATAATCGCCTTACCCCGGTTTGCCAGCTCGGCAATCAGATTGAAAATGTCCTTTTTGGCGCCGACGTCGACACCCTTGGTCGGTTCGTCAAAAATATAGACGTCCGCCTCGGCGATCAGCCACTTCCCGATGGCGACCTTTTGCTGATTGCCGCCGGACAGGTTTTGGACCTTTGTTTCTTCCGACGGTGTCTTGATTCCAAGGTTGGCAATCCATTCCCTCGCCGCTGCCTTTTCCTTCTTCCGGTCGAGGAAACTGAAACGTTTTGAAAAATGGCCCAGGTTTACAGCCGTTAAGTTGGATTCCACCGATTCCTGGACAAGGATGCCTTCTTTGCGGCGTTCTTCCGGGACGAGGGCCAAGCCGTTCTTCACCGCTTGATGCGGATTTCGGACGCTGACTACTTTTCCGTTCACCTTGACTTTGCCGGCGGCCAGTTTTCCTTCAGCGCCGAACAGGGCCTTGCAGAACTCCGTCTTGCCGGCGCCGACCAGGCCGGCGATGCCGACAATTTCTCCTGCTTTGACTTCCATAGTAAAATCTTTAATCTTGTCTCTATCTGTAAGTCCTTTTACTTCAAGGACTGTATGTCCAATAGTCATCGGTCTTTCGGGGAACTGCTCACCAAGCTTTTGGCCAAGCATGTGCTCCACCACTTTGGTTTGGGTAGTGTCGGCGATTTTCTGTCTCTCGACGACTTCGCCGCTTCTCATAATCGTAATTTCATCACAAATCTCAAAAATCTCGGGTAGCCGATGGGAGATGAAAATAACCCCGACGCTGCGATTCTTTAATTCTTCTACAATGCGAAATAATTCGTTTGTTTCTGTATGGCTGAGAGGGGCGGTCGGCTCATCGAGGATGAGGAACTTGCATTCTTTCGAAACCGCTCTGGCAATCAAAACCATTTGTTTTTCTGCCAATGTTAGCTCACTAACCAGTTTTTTAGGATGAAGGTTCAAATTCATATCCGCTAGGATGGCGGCCGCTTTCGTATTCAGGCTTTTCCAATTGATCCATTGCTTTTTCCCCATGTTATGGACCGTGTCCATCAGCATGATATTTTCCGCCACCGTTAAAGAGGGGATCAGAGCGGTATCGACTTCCTGGTAGACAATTTGAATTCCGGCATCCATGGCGCTTTTAGGTGAAGTGATGGAGAGGGTCTCGCCATTCATCGAAATTTTCCCTGTATAGTGGTCATAGGCCCCTGAAAGAATCTTCATAAGCGTGGACTTCCCAGCGCCGTTGGCTCCAATCAGAGCATGGGTTTTCCCGCTTTCAACCGTAAAATCGACTTCGTTCAGTGCCTTTACACCCGGGAATTCGATCGAAATGTTCTTCATCTCCAATGTGGTCATGTTGTGTCACCATCCTTTCAAAGAAGACACTCTCTTTATCTGGTGAAAAAGAGAGTGCCGGTCATCGTTACTTTTTATAATGTTCCTTTAACGTCTTCATCCAGTCTTCTTCAAACTCATCTGATTGTCCCCAGCCTTCAATGATGTCAGCCAGGTTGACCATGTTCACTGGGTCTTTTGACTTTTGAAGATCTTCCTGCGAGATGAGGGAAGCGGCCAAATCATGGGTTTGAGGCGTTTCCTCGCCAGCCAGTTTCTTCGCTAGCAATCTCATATTGACGGTACCGATCACTTTCGGGTCGACTGCTGCGGTATATTTCCAGGCGCTGCCTTCCCGCTGCATTTCCTGCAGGTCCGCATTGGAAACGTCGATTCCATAGATTTTCACTTCTTCACGGCCCGCTTCTTTCAGCGCACGCGCTGCACCGATGGCAAAAGCATCCCATGTGGCAAAAATCGCGTCCAGCTCACCTTTAGGGTATTTATTCAGCATCGCCGCCACCGCATTCTGGGTTTGGACACTCGTATCAGCTGCAGCTACCCCAAAGCGCTCGACTTCTTTAAGGCCAGGGTTTTTCGCTAAAACATCTTCGTACACTTTGTTTCGTCTAACCATTGGCGGGAATCCGTCCACCCATAGGTAGGCAATATTCGCTTCCCCATTTGTTTCTTTTACCAGCTGGTCCAGTGCCAGAGTCGCCAATGCTTCATCGTCCTGTGAAACAAGCGTGACACCGTCAATGTTCTTTAAATCGGCATGCGAGTCAAAGGCAACAACGCTTTTGCCGGCGTCGGCGATTTTCTGTACGTCACTGACAGTAGCCGCATCGTCTCCGTGGGAAATGATGAATCCATCATAATCCTGGTTTAATGCCTGGTTGATCGCATCGTGGAACTTCGCTGTATCTCCATTTGCCGTTAACACATCCACCTGGAAGCCTAACGCTTCGCCTTCCTGCTTGGCACCCGCAAGGAATTGAGCTGTATGGTCATCTCCGCCAATCTTGCGGATGACTTTGATTTTCGGCTGGTCTCCATTGGCAAAAACTTCAGGAACTCCTTCAATTGGTGTATTGGATTTGGCTGCTTCCTGCGTTCCTCCGCCGGATCCGCAGCCTGTTAGTAAAACTGTTGCGGCAATGAGTGATGTGAATGTACTTTTAATCAGATTCTTCTTCATTTTCTGCTCCCCCTATTCTTTCTTATCAACGGCGATAAAAATAAAAAACCTCTCCAGAAAAGAGAGGTTTCATCGCACAATAGTAGGGACTACTCCTCTCTTATCTTCCAAAACAATTGCTTGTTTTGCAGGATTTAGCACCAATTCCATTCGGAACGGTTGCTGGGCGTCATCGGGCCAGTCCCTCTGCCACTCTTGATAAGAGATCGTAATTATTTTATTTTCTTTGATAAGGTATAAAGGTAATTTTATATTCTATTAGCAAAATGTCAATAGTGTTTTCTAAATATTTTTGAAACATGGGACTCGCTTTGGACCGTTTATTTTCCATTTGCCCTGATTTACTTTCCAAATTCCCAGATTTACATTCCATTTCAATGGGTTTATTTTCGGATTCAACCTATTTACTTTCCAAATTCCCTCATTTATTTTCCAACTTCCACTTCCTGTAAAAATGGCCCATTCAAGATGCCACTATTACTACCGGTGTGTTGGAGAGTTCTGCCTGCTCCAAAGGAAGCAGCAGAACCGTCCCCATGCTCTAAAATGGTATAGTAAAAAAAGGGGGGGTGCAGCGGATGAAACGTTTTTGGGGGAAGTTGACTCTTAAGGGGCAAGTGATGCTGTTTTCGAGTCTGGTTGTTTTGCTGTCGCTTATGACACTTAGTCTTTTCATGGGGTATAAGCTGGCCAGCCAGACAAAAGATTCCTTGGCTGAGCAGGTTAAGATGAGTGCGAGCCATCTTGCTCATAACCCGCTGGTCCGGGATGCGCTGATGGCGGGGGAGACCAACCAGACATTGATGAATGTGGTCGAGGAGATCAGGACGGAAAGTGACCTTCTTTATATCGTTGTGATGGATAATAATAAAATTCGGTTTACTCACCCTGTCCCCGAGCGGATTGGCCGAACCTTTGTCGGGACAGATGCCGGCCGGGTATTTGAAGGGGAAACGTATGTCTCGGAAAATGTGGGGACACTGGGCCGTTCGATGCGCGCTTTCCATCCGGTCTCGGATGATGAAGGGAATCAAATCGGAGCTGTTTCTGTCGGGATTTCGACCGATAAAATTGCGGCCGCCGTTTTCAATCAGCAATTGATCCTGATTTTGGTGACAGCCATCTCTTTGATCATTGGCCTGGTTGGCGCCTGGCTATTGGCCAATAAAATCAAAAAAACATTGAACGGAATGGAGCCAAAAGAAATTGCCCTGGCGATCCAGGAACGGGATTCGATGCTTGAAAGTGTTGATGACGGAATTTTAGCCATCAATAATCAGGGCGAGGTGCTGCTGGTCAATCAGACAGCCAAGCAATTTCTGAGGCGAACCGGTTACCAGGGTGAATTTGAACGCACCCCGGTCCAGCTGATTTGGCCGGAGCTGAAGCTGCAGGCCACCTCCGCTTTTTACAATCAGGCTGTCAAAAAAGGGGACGTCGAGACCGTCGTCACGTGTGTTCCGATGTATGTCAACGAGCAGTGTGTCGGGGCGCTGGCTACGTTTAAGGAACGCAGCCATCTGAACGAGATGATGAGGCAGCTTGCCGGCGCAGAGGTGTATGCCCGCAGCTTAAGAAGTGAGACGCATGAATTCATGAATAAACTCCACATCATCCAGGCGATGGTCGAAACAGAATCGTATCTGGAATTACAGGACTATATTGAAGACCTGTCCGAGCGCTACCATCTAAAAACGGCGAGTGCGGCCAGCGATGTCGCGAAGCTTGTCGAAGATGTGAGCATCGCCCACTTTTTAACGAAAAAAATCAGCTGGATGGAACAGATGGGTGTGAGAGTCCATCTCCAGAGCGGGATTCCCTGGCCAAGCATGAATGCGAATCTCATTGATGTCTGGGTCACAGTGATTGGAAACACGTTTGAAAATGCGTGGGAAGCGATGCAGCATAAGGACGATAAGCAGCTGACGCTCACCTTAAAGCAGGCCGGGGGTGTCCTTCGGTATGTGATTGAAGATAACGGAATAGGCTTCTCCGCAAACGAACCCGATTTTAAAAGCACAAAAAGGGGCGATCATGGCTACGGCCTGGATAATATTAAAAAGAAACTTCAGCCTCTTAATGGAACGCTGGACATTTTATCGGAAAAAGAGAGAGGCACCATTATTACGGTGCATATCCCCTATACAGAAAGGAGTACACAAAATGATTAAAGATGCTGGAACCCGTCCTCCTGTTTCGCAGATTAAGGTTGCCATGGTGGAAGATGATTTGGATGTGTGCAAATTCCACCGCTTGTTTTTGAACAAAGTGGATGGCTTTGAACTGGTCTGTGAAGCCCATACGATTGAAGACGGATTAAAACAGGTACAGCAACATCAGCCTGATCTGCTGCTGCTTGATGTTTATATTGGCAACAGGAATGGGCTTGATTTGCTGCGGCAAATCCGGGCGGAAGGGAAGAATGTCGATGTGATTTTGATTACGTCGGCCAATGATGCCCATACCGTCCAGACGGGGCACCGCTATGGTGTCATCGATTATCTGATCAAACCCTTTTCGTTTGCGCGCTTTCAGGAAGCCCTGAACCGGTATCGCGCCAACAGGATACAAACCAACCAAACCTTTTCCCAGCAGGAGTTGGACCGCCTGCTGCATAAAGGCGGCCAAAACCAGGTCTATACACTTCCAAAGGGAATTACAAAGGAAACGGCATTGCGGATCCTTGCCTGTTTAATAGACGCGAATGACTGGCTTACGGCCAATGAACTTTCGGAAAGGTGCTCGATTTCCCATGTGTCCCTAAGGAAGTATATCCGCTTTTTTGAAGGTGAAAAATTAATTCAGACCGAGCTGATTTACCAAAGTTCCGGCCGTCCTTTCCAAAAATATAAAGCCGTGCCGGAGTCCTCCCATTTTTTAAAAGCTAGTTTCATTTAGTTAAAAAAGCTGGACGTAATTGCCTCAATATTTAAAAATTATAAAGTAAACGTTTTCACAAAAAGCTCACAAATTTTTAAAAAGGGGTGGTTACGATGAAACAGAGTTTTTCCCTTACCTGGGATAAAATGTGGCAGCAGCACAGCAAAACAAAAGATGCTCTCAATGTGTTCGCTTATGCCAAAAAAGGCAGCGGCGCCTTGAAGGAAGAGGCTGCAGAATATGATGGACCAGCGGAAAAAACCGTTAAAATGAGACCTAAAAAGGACAAACCCTCCTATACAAGAGGACAATTGATTGGATTACTATTAGGGCCGCTATTATTTGCTCTTACTCTTCTATTCTTCCATCCGGATAATCTGTCAATGGAAGGAAAGTATGCCCTTGCGATTACGCTATGGGTTGCGACCTGGTGGATTACGGAGGCGATTCCGATTCCGGTCACCTCCTTGCTGCCGATTGTTTTATTTCCTTTAACAGGCACAATGGAAGGCTCCGCTGTCGTTTCTTCTTACGGAAATGATATTATTTTCTTATTTTTAGGCGGTTTCTTCATTGCCACAGCGATGGAAAAATGGGATCTGCATCGAAGGATCGCGCTTTTCATCATCGCGGTCATCGGCTCTAGCACACAGCGAATCATGCTTGGATTCATGCTGGCGACCGGATTTTTATCGATGTGGGTTTCGAATACGGCCGCTGTTATGATGATGGTGCCGATGGCCTTGGCGATTACTGCTCAAGTGGCGGAAACGCTGAAAGGCAAGGACCGTGCAGAGCTGCCCAAGTTTGAAAAATCGATGCTGTTTGGTGTCGGGTACGCCGGAACCATTGGCGGGTTTGCTACGCTGATTGGGACTCCTCCGACCATCATTTTTGCCGGGCAAGTCAGGGAATTATTTGGCGCAGAAGTATCATTTGCTTCATGGATGTTGTTTGCCGCTCCGCTCATGCTGATCGTTCTTCTTTTGACTTGGTTTTATTTGGTCAAAGTAGCTTTTAAAGTAGGTTTCAAACAGCTTCCTGGCGGTAAAGAACTCATTCAAAAGGAACGCCAAAAGCTCGGGAAGATGTCATATGAAGAAGGAATTGTCGCAGCCGTGTTTGTTTTCGCTGCCTTCATGTGGATCACAAAGGACTTTTTCTGGCGCGGCGAAGAAGCGATGATTATGGAGTTGTCGGGAATTTCTGACGGGATGATTGCCATGGTCGCTACCATCCTCTTGTTCCTGATTCCCGGAAGAGCGAGTGCGCGCGTTTTGGAATGGGCTGACTCCAAGGATATCCCTTGGGGAGTGCTGTTGCTGTTTGGCGGCGGGCTCGCGATTGCGGCTGCTTTCCAATCAACCGGACTGTCTGCCTATTTAGGGGAGCAGCTGACCGTACTGGATGGACTTCATATGCTCCTGATTATTGGCGGTGCCACTTTGTTAATCATGGGATTGACAGAGATTACATCCAATACAGCGACAGCGACGATGATCATGCCAATCCTGGGCTCCCTGGCCGTTGCCCTGGACATTCACCCGTTTGCCATCATGGCTTCCTGTGCCATTGCCGCAAACTGTGCCTTCATGCTGCCAGTTGGAACGCCGCCAAATGCCATCATTTTCGGAACAGGGAAAATCAAAATCATCGAAATGGTCCGGACAGGCTTCTGGCTGAACGTATTCTCAACCATTTTAATCGTCCTGTTCGCCTACTACTACCTGCCAATCGTGTTTAATATTGATCTGAGTGTATTCCCGGAGAACTTTAAGTGAGGCATGGGGACGGTTGTCGTGCATCAAATTGAGGGTGAAGCAGAGGGACGGTTCTCGTGCTTCATTCCGGGAAGAAAGGCTGTTTGATTCTATCGTTTTTAGAATCAAGCAGTCTTTTTTTGCTTAAGTTTCGGAGAAAAAGAGGAAGTGTATGCGAATAACCGGGAAAAACCAGCCTGAACCAGGGGAGACTTACTTGGACAGGCTGGTTTTTGTTTGGCAAACCCGCTGATTGCATCCATTTTTGCGGGAATTGCATCATTCACGGGGATAATTGCATCAAATATTGCCGGAATTGCATCAATTATCCTCGTTATTTGAAAAACCTGTGTCCAGGTTGTGACAACAGCTTTCCTGCTACATGCAACCGCAACGATTATGCATCAACAATCCTGATATAAGCATCAATGCTTGCAGGATATGTATCAAAAAATGGGAGATATCATTCAATTATCACGTTTTTCCCTAAACCTGTGACAAACGGAGTGTCAACCTTTATTAAAAAAGTGCCCACAAGGGAGCACGCCGTCCAGTTTGGACCCTGTGTTCATAAGTGATGCCCGAGAACCGTCCCCATACTTACGTTATTTTAATGCGGGGTTCATCCTGCCTTTACATTCTTGTTTTACAATTCATTTAGTATGTGAACAAAATGGATTGGGGGAATTGGGATGAAAAGGAATTTGTTGGCGGGTTGTTTATCGCTTGCGATGGCTGCCACATTTGTCGTCCAGCCGTCTGCGGCGGGGGCTGAAAAGCTGAAGGAAGGGGAGAAATTCGAACTGACGATTCTCCAGACAAATGACATTCACGGTCATTTGGATGACCTTTTCACACGGGAGGATGGCAGCGTCCATCATAATTCGATTGCGAAATATGCAACGGTTATTGAAGAGGTTCACGATGAAGAGGAGAATGTGCTTCTTGTCGATGGCGGGGATGTCTTCTTGCGCGGCGAGTTTCAGGCCGGTCAGGGAGAGTTGGAGACTTCTATTTTAAAAGAGCTGGGTTATGATTCCATGGTGCTCGGAAACAATGACTTCCGTGTCTATCCTGCGGGCGAGGGCAATCCGGACAGCCTTTACCAGCAATTAAAGGATTACCATCGGAACGTTAATTTTCAAATCCTTGCTGGCAATGTCGTTGACAGGGAAACAGGAAAGTACATACAAAATGTGAAACCTTGGAATGGATTCACTTTCGGCGGCGTTAAAGTCGGCATAGTTGGCATCACATCGATGAAGCCTGAACTCCGCGGCTGGAATGACGTTGCAGGCCTCGATTTTATCGAACCAGTCCAAGCGTTGAAAGGATTGCTTCCGGAAGTGAGTGAAAAGGCGGATGTCAACGTCGTCCTTTCTCATGCCGGAAATGATGAAGACCACAAGCTGGCCCGGGTTCCCGGAGTTTCAGCGGTGATCGGCGCAGATACACACAAAATCATTGAAACACCTGAATACGAATTCAACGGTGAGGTGATGGTGCCAATTACTCAGGCCGGGGGAGAACAGGAACATTATTTGGGCCGCCTGGATTTAACTTTTGAAGTTATAAACGGCAAAATGAAACTGATCCAATCAGATGGATTCCTGTACGATGTCACAAATGTTCCGGCAGATCCGGAGATACAAGCGATGATTGATGATTATCGTGCGGAGATGAGTGTGCAATAAACCATAATAAAAGAGATGACGGCAAAGCGAGGTTGGACGCTTTGCCGTTTTTTTTGACTAAAACATGAGAACGGTTCTGCTGCTTCTTTTAAAAATAAAGCAGCAGAATCGTCCCCCTGCCTCGCTAAAGTTCTGAGAGATTATGCCGATATTAGGGTTATGAGAGTTATAGGATCGGAGTGATTGGGTTGAGAATTGGCGGATTGGCTTCCGGCATGGATATAGATAGTTTGGTTTCAAATCTGATGAAGGCTGAAAGGATGCCTTTGGATAAATTGACGCAGCAGAAGCAGTGGATGGAATGGCAAAAGGATGGCTATCGCGACATTAACCTGATGCTGACCGAATTGAGGACAAGTGCCTCGAATCTGCGTCTGCAGTCGTCTTTTAATGCGTACAGCATCACTTCCTCGAATCCGGATATCGCGACGGCCACGGCAACCGTGAATACGACCCCCGGCCATTATTCGGTCACCGTCAAGCAGCTGGCGGATTCGGCGAAACTTAATTCATCAAGCAGCCTTGGCAAAAAGTCGACCGACCTGGTTCCGGCGGGCTCTTTCACGCTTGCGACCGACAAAGGAAGTGCCACCATCACGACGGATGGGTCGGAAACTTACGAGTCGCTCGCGAAAAAGATGGCCGGTGCCGTCAATGCGAACGGCGAGTCATTGGGGATTCGGGCGAATTTTGATGATACCACTTCCCGTTTCTTCCTTTCCACGAAGGATATGGGGCCCAATACAAGGATTGAAATCTCCGGAGGACTGGCTGACCAGCTTATGGGCGGCACAGCAGGAGCCTACAGCGGGCAGGGAAAGGATGCCCAGCTGGACTTCAAGGGCAGCGACGGCGCCAGCATCCCCATCACCGGGTTATCTTCGAATGCAGTGACGATCAACGGGATGAATATCAATCTTTTAAAAGCGGATCCTGGCACAACGGTCACCTTTAATGTCCAAAGCGATACAGAGGCTGTATTCAACTCCATCAAGGGGTTCGTCGATAAATACAATGAGATCATTGGTAAAATTGAAACAAAGCTGACGGAGCCGCGTCACCGGGACTTTGCCCCATTGACGGATGAGCAGAAAGAAGCGATGTCAGAGAAAGAAATTGAGCTCTGGGAAGAAAAGGCAAAAAGCGGTTTGCTGAGGAACGAACCGATATTGCAAAACACCTTGAACAGCCTAAGGCGTGCCATCATGGACCCGGTTCAAGGCATTGCAAACGGTGAAATTCGCTTGCTGTCGGAAATCGGGATCAATACGGGGGACTACCGGGAAGGCGGAAAGCTGTTTATTGATGAAAACAAACTGAAAAAGGCCCTGATGGAGAGGCCGGATGAAGTGATGAATGTGTTTGCGAAAAATGACCCTGCCGGCCCTGGAATCGGGGACCGCATTTATAAGGAATTGCAAACCTCGATCAAGAGTCTTGGCGACCGTGCCGGCACGCCCGGAATGTTGGTGGATAACAGCATTCTGTCAAAGCGGCTCAGAGAGATGAATGAAGAGGTAGGCAATTGGCAGGAACGATTATTCAGGATTGAAGACCGGTACTGGAATCAGTTCTCCGCGATGGAAAAAGCAATCAACCAAATGAACCAGCAAAGTCTGTGGATGCAGCAGAACATGTTTGGCGGCATGTCATGAGTGAGGCACAAAAATTATTAACAAATCTTCTGCTGCTAACGGAAGAGATCATTCAGCAGGCAAATGCGATTCATCCCAGTATGAAGGAGAACGCCCCGAAGCAATTGGAACGCGTACAATCACTGCTGGACCAGCGCGAATGTGTTATTAAGGAGCTGGACGCCTTGCTAAAACTCCGCCGGAATGAAGATGGCGGGCAGCAGGCACTCCGCTGGAATGAAGACGAACAGCAGCAGATAAAAAGGCTGCAAACACTTGAGCGAACTCTGCAAGTAAAAATGGGCAGCCTGCACCAGTCTTTTTCGAAGCAGATGCATCGCATCCATGAAACGAAAAGTATGTCCAAAAAATATATCGCAGCTTATCAAACGATCGCCACCGATGGGTCGTTCATCGATAAGCGGAAGTAAATTTCAGGAGGATTTCCTACCATGATCAATCCTTATCAATCCTATCAGCAAAGTTCTGTGATGACCGCTTCGCCGCAGGAGCTGACCCTCATGCTTTACAATGGGTGCCTGAAGTTTATCAGGCTGGCTAAAAAGGCGATGGGAGCACAGAAATTCGAGGAGAAAAACACCAATATCCTCAAGGCGCAGAAAATTGTTCAAGAGCTTTATGTCACCCTGAATCCCGATATCGAAATGTCCAGCGGCATGGGACAGCTTTATGATTATATCCATCAAAGATTGGTGGACGCCAATATGCATAATGACCTGGCCGCCCTCGAGGAAGCAGAGGAGCTCATGCTGGAATTCCGTGACGTCTGGAAGCAAGCGATGGACCTTGTGAAACAGTAGCATTCCGCACAGGAAGCAACTGGTCTTAGAGGTCATTAAATTAAAAACTTATTTTACAACTATGAACGGAAAAGAGGGAATGGTGTGGATAAAACATCATTGTTAGGCATTATACTTGGGATTGTTGTACTGGTTGGCGGAATGGTTTTAAAAGGGTCGGACCCGGCCGCGCTAATCAATCCAGCCGCCCTTGTCATCATTTTTCTCGGAACAGTGGCGGCTGTGGCGATTGCTTTTCCGATGAACGAATTGAAGAAGGTACCTGTTTTGTTCAAGGTTATTTTTACCAATTCCAAAATAATGAGCATAAAGGAACTGATCCCCATTTTTACGGAATGGGCGAATCTCGCCAGGAAGGAAGGTCTTCTGGCGCTGGAGGATAGTGCCGAGGAAGTGGAGGACCCTTTCCTGCAAAGAGGATTGAAAATGGTCGTTGACGGCCAGTCGCCCGAGCTGGTCCGCGCGATGCTCGAGGAGGAGATCGCCGCCATGGAGGACCGCCATGAGCTTGGGGCAAAGATCTTCTCGCAGGCCGGTACCTATGCGCCGACATTGGGTGTTCTTGGCGCCGTGATGGGCCTTGTTTCCGCCCTGGGCCACCTCGAGGATGTCGCCTTGCTTGGGAAATCGATTTCGGCCGCGTTCATTGCCACGCTGTTCGGGATTTTCTCGGGCTATGTTTTATGGCATCCATTTGCCAATAAACTGAAGCGGAAGTCACAGGAGGAAGCGAGGATCAAGCAGATTATGGTGGAAGGGCTGATTGCTGTCCAGGAAGGCATTCCATCGCGGTTGGTGGAAGAGAAAATGCTGACCTACCTTCCGGCAAAGGACCGGGTTCTCGAAGCAGAAGCTGCAAGGGAAGGTGGACGGGTTGAAGCGTACTAAGAAGCATGAAGAACATGTCGATGAATCATGGCTGATTCCATATGCCGATATTCTGACGCTGCTGCTCGCATTGTTCATCGTCCTATTTGCCGCCAGCGAAGTGGATTCAAAAAAATTCGAAGCGATTGCCAAGTCGTTCAACTCTGCGATGGAAGGCGGGACAGGCGTCCTTGACTACAATTCGCCCGTGGAACACATCGATGAAACGGGGCAGATACCAAAGCAGGGAGAAGCCTCAACCGAGCAGAAGCCGGAGCATGAGGAATCGGAAATGACGCTGGAACAGGACCTTAAAGAGCTTGGGGAACTTCAGCAATCGATTGAAGGATACATTGAAGAAAAAGGGCTGTCGCCAAGGCTGCAGACCGAAATGACCGCACAGGGTTTACTGGTGACGATTACCGATGAAGTGCTATTTCGCTCGGGGGACGGGGATGTGACAAATGAGGCCAGGAAGCTGGCCGTGGAAATGTCCCATCTGCTCGTATCGGACCCGCCAAGGCAGATTGTGATTGAAGGGCACACGGATAACCGTCCAATCCGGACGGCGAAATACCCGTCGAACTGGGAGCTTAGCTCCGCCAGGGCGATCAATTTTATGAAAATCCTGATTGAAAATCCGAAACTGGATCCGAGGAAATTCAGTGCAACAGGGTATGGTGAATACCAGCCGGTCGATACGAACGACACACTGGAGGGCAGGGCGAAAAACCGCCGGGTGGAAGTGCTGATTTTACCGTATCAACAACAAAATGAATAGACAGAGGTGGCCTATGGGGAAATTGAACATCTTTCTTGCCATTACCGCAGTAGTGGTTATTGGCATGGGATCGGTCTTCTTTTTAGGGAAAGACGCATTTGGATTTGGAAGTGAAAAAAAGCCGTCAGTGGAAGACATTGTTGAGTTGAGCGTCGATACCGATGTTATCACCACGAACCTGGCCTCCAATAACTTTGCTGTTGTCCAGTTTAATATTTTGCTGGACAGCAAGGAAGCAAAGGCTGAGCTGGATATGAGAAAGCCTGAAGTGAGGGCGGCGGTGATTGCCATCCTTGCCGGTTTTACTAAAGACCAGCTGACAGGAAGGGAAGGGATCGCCAACCTGGAAGAGGAGCTGTACGCAAAGCTGGAGGCAATGGTCGAGTCGGGACGGGTTGAAAGAGTTTTAGTGACAGAATTCAAGGTGCAATAACGTAAAATGGGCTTAATATTTTACAGGTATTTGCCGATATATATAGAAACCGGGTGGTTTTAACATGCAGTCAGCCCAATTGGATAATTGCCTATACTGCGGAAGGTTATATATAAAAGAACATTCAGATTGCTGCCTGGATTGCTTCAAGGAAATGGAGCAGCAATTGCTCCGGGTAACAGACTTTTTAGCAAAAGATAAAAATGGTGATGTTACCGTTGAAATGATCAGCGAGAGTACGGATGTTTCCGTAAAACGAATTGCTGGTTTCATCCGTGACGGCCGCATTTACGCCGAGGATTTTCCTAATCTTGGATATCCGTGCGCCTATTGTGGTACATTGATTAAAAAGCAAATTCTTTGTCATAGCTGTTTTGAAGGTTTATCGCTTGAAATCGAGCATTCCATCCGAAAAGATGGAGTGGGCGTGAACCGGCAGACAGCCTATCGAGAGTCGCAATATTGGCGGTTAAAACAAGAAAAATAACAGCGTCCGCATGGTGGTGAGAGAATGAATATCGATAAATCGTCAGGCCCATTCTATATTCAGCCGTATCAAAAACAAACTCAAGTCTCGAAAGTGGAAAAAACAAAGCCAGTGCAAAACGAGGACCAGCTTCAAATTTCACAGCAGGCGAAAGAGATGTTTGAAAAGAAGGGTGCAGACCCGGCCAGACAGGAAAAAATCAAGGCATTGAAAGCCCAGATCCAGTCCGGGGAATATCAAGTCAGCCCGGAGCAAGTTGCGAATAAGGTCTATAAATTCTGGTTTGACAAATAGAGGATAAACAGGGGGAAGCCGGGTGGTTGAGTTCATCATTCAGTCTCTTGAAAAAATGATTATCACACAAAAACAGCTTATCAGCCTATCGGAACGGAAAAAAATGGCTTTGATTCAGCGGGATATGTCTGAACTGAATGTTATTGTCGGGGAAGAAGCCAGGCTGGTCAACCTATTCGGCGAATTGGAAAACCAGCGGCTTGAGCAGGCGGAACAGCTTTTGCAGGCACATCCGTCCCTAACCTTCGGCCAATTGGCACATGCCGTTCCTGACGAGTCTGGCGGAAAAAAGCTGCGGTCCCGCATCGATACATTAAAGGAGCTTATGGTCGAGCTGCAGGAAAAGAACAAGGTGAATGAGCTGTTGCTTAAAGATTCCTTGAATTTTGTCCAGCATATGATTGACCAGGTGGCCTATTCCGGACAGCGCCATTTCAATTATCAATCCCCGCTGAGTCCGCAAAAAACACAGGCGGGAAGCCGCGCTTTTTTTGACACGAAGGCATGAGGCCCATTGTAAATAGATAGCTTGATAGAGCGAAAAAGGAAGGGAAAAACATGGTTTCAACTTTTCATAGTTTAGAACTTGGAAAGCGCGGTTTATATGCCGGGCAGGCAGGGGTCACGACATCCGGCCACAATATGGCCAACGCCAATACAAAAGGCTATTCACGCCAGCAGGTGAATGTAACCGCGTCTCCTTCGCTCGATGTTTGGACAAGCGGCCAAGTGAACCCGGGCCAGCTTGGCTCCGGGGTGTCGCTGGATTCCATTACGCGTGTGCGGGACAGCTTTTTGGACAGGCAGTACCGGGAGCAATCGGCAGCGTTTGGAGAATGGTCCGTTCAGCAGGATGCCTTGGCCAAGCTCGAAACCATGGTGAACGAACCGAGTGAAACAGGACTGCGGGCCGCCATGGACCAGTTCTGGGGAGCGTGGGAGGATTTGGCCAATGAGCCCGACAGTCTGTCCGCACGCGCCGTCATCAAGGAAAGTGCACAGTCCCTCGTCGGGACGGCCCAGCATATGGACCGTTCCATGGGTCAGCTTAAAAATGATTTACAACAGCAAATAAATGCAAAAATTAATGACGCCAACGGTTATCTGGAGCTGATCGCCGACCTGAACCAAAGCATTAGGCGCACCGGCGTACAGGCGAACGATTTGCTCGACAAGCGCGATGTCTATGTAGAGGAGCTTTCGAAGCTTGTATCCATCAATGTTGTTGAGCGGGACGGGATGTACAGCATCAAATTAGCCTCTGATGGAACCTCCCTGGTGGAAGGGACGAACATTGGAACACTGCTTGATTCCCGGAGCAAACTGAGCAGCGGCAGCATCCTGGGCACATTCAAATCGATTGAAACCGTCGATTCCTACCAGCAAAAGCTGAACGATATGGTAAAGGGCCTTGTTTTTGGGGATATACAAGTGGAAATTCCCGGTGGCAGTGATTTGGCAGACGGGACAGTGGTTCCGGAAAGACAGACGATGCAGGTAACGGTAAAGGGCATCAATGGATTGCAGCAATTGGGCTGGTCCATGAGGGAGGATGCTAACGGGAATGTGCAGCCCGGAGCTCCGCTGTTTGTGGGAGATGAGGCCAATTTTACAATCTCGTCACTGGAAGTAAATCCGGCGATTGTCGCGGATATTCGGCTTATCGCTTCTTCACTGCGGTCCGAAGTGGTTAATGGCCAGCAAAAGGCCGTCACCGGAAATCGGCAGCTCGCCCAGCTGATGGGCGGCCTGAGGAACCACGATTTGAGTGTTAACGGCGAGTCCGGCAGCATCCATCAGTTTTATCAATCCATGGTCAGCGGGCTGGGGGCCGAGAGCCAGAGAGCAAGCCGGTTTGCTGCGAATCAGGAAGCTGCCCTGATGGCGACAGAAAACAGGCGCCAGTCTGTCACTGGAGTTTCCCTTGATGAGGAGATGGCCAACTTAATTAAGTACCAGCACGCTTATAATGCAGCTGCAAGAGTGGTCACGACAACAGACCAAATGCTTGATACGATCATTAATCGGATGGCAGCCCGTTAAGTTGCTGACTGGAGGTAAACCACAATGAGAATCACACAGCAAATGCTGCATCAAAGCTCAGTCCGCCATATGAATCAAAATTTAAGCCGGTTTGAAAAGATCGGCCAACAGGTATCCACCGGGAAGCTTCTTTCCTCCCCATCTGATGATCCAATCGGGGCAGGCAAGTCGATGAATCTTAAAAGCGCGATTGCGGCGAATCAGCAGTTTACGAGAAATATTGACACAGCTTCCATGTGGCTGGAGGAAACCGACCATGCTTTGAACCAAACGGTGAATGTTCTTCACAGGGTACGGGAACTGGCCGTCCAGGGTGGCAATGATGCGCTGTCCGGGCAGGACCGGGCCACTATTGCCGCAGAAGTCGAGCAGCTGGCAGGGCAGATTCGCGAAATCGCGAATACGAAGGTGAATGGAAAGTATGTGTTCAATGGGCAAAAAACGAATCAGCCGCCCTATCCTGAAGCTGATTCCTATAAGACAAATTCCTTTGATACCGGGGCGGTGGCCTTTTCGGTGGCAGATGGTGTCGTCATCAAGGCCAATGTGACGGCGGATGTGCTGTTTGGCAGTGCAGAGGATGATGCTAACCTGTTCCAATCCTTGGAAGAGCTTGCTGGGGCCCTCCGGGACGGCGGTGCCATCCCGCTTGGGAAACTGGATAAAGGGATGGACCGGCTCCTGACTGCCTGGGCGGAAACCGGCGCGGTGAAGGGGCGGGTGGAAGCTGTTGAAAACCGCCTGAAGGACAGCCATTTTCAATTGCAGTCGATGCTTTCCAAATTGGAGGATGTCGATTTTGCCGAGGCGATCACCAAGCTGAAAAGTGAAGAAGCTGTCTACCAGGCAAGTCTCGCGGTCACATCCAAAATGATTCAGTCCACACTGGTGGATTATCTGAGATAAATAGAAAAGATGGGCACTTCCCTTTTTACGGGAAGTGCTCTTTTTTCTGGGGAAACTCCTCGAATCAAAAGTGCCTGACCCCTATAGAATGGGGTCAGGCACCGTTTAGTATGTTAACACTTTACTGTGATGGGGGTCAGGCACCGTTCAGTACGTTAATCCTTTACTGTGATGGGGGTCAGGCACCGTTCAGTACGTTAATCCTTTACAGTAGTGGGGGTCAGGCACCTATACGATTTAATGCTAGTACTCGGTTTAAATGCTGATACCTGGTCGTTTTAATGCTAGTACTCGCATTATCTAATACCACTGCAGGTAAATTAAGATTAAAAAAGCCGCAAAATACCAAGAGTTATTAGCAAATTCCTCATTAAAGGTAGGCAAACCTCGCTCGATTCCTCTAAATGTTCTTTTTACCACGCACTTATCTATTTCCTAAACCATAAAAAGCCGCCCGACCCTTAATTTTACCCCCTGATTGTATTTACAAGTCCCATCATGTCATCACCAAAGGAAATGGCCCGCCCCTGGGACTGGATTAACCGCTGTGTGGCGACCAGCTCGGTCATTTCTTCCGCCATGTCCACATTTGAAGCTTCCAGTGCGCCTTGCTTCACTGTAATCGACCCGTCATTTCCTTGTGCCAGGTTGATCACTTGCAGAGTTCCGCTGGCGATCTGTT
The DNA here is from genome assembly GCF_000986785.1 of Mesobacillus campisalis. GTDB lineage: Bacteria > Bacillota > Bacilli > Bacillales > Cytobacillaceae > Mesobacillus_B > Mesobacillus_B campisalis. Next base: position 208,261 of record NZ_LAYY01000005.1, read on the forward strand.
CTGCCTCATTCCCGGGAAGTTGAAACAGGTTGCTCCCTGCCTTTTCCAGGAGACCTGGCCGGTTCACTTTGGCAACACTGAATTGGAATTCGGCCGCAGGTTTGGCTGGGTCCTTAAAGGTCACCTGAATCGTTCCGTTCGCATCCGCCTTGATCGTGTCATAGTCTCCGTCAAAGATAATCGGCTGATTATTGCTGCCAAGCACCGAATCCCCTGATGAAGTGGTCAGGCGAACCTGGTCCGAATTCAGGACTGGCTGCAATTGAAAGGAGCCGGCCCTTGTATATCGAACACCACCTCCAGCATCCACCCGGAAAAAGCCGGAACTCCCCTCAATCATAAAATCAAGAGGCCGGTCCGTTGCCAGGCCGGAGCCCTGTTCGGACCGGAGAATGGTTTGCGCCATTTTTGCTCCTGAGCCGACACGGAGTCCAAGCGGCGTATTCCGGCCGAGTTCGTGCTGCGGACCCGCCTGTCTTTCAATGGAGTGGACAAGGGTGTCGGAAAAGCTGGCTTCCCTGCGTTTGTAGCCGGTGGTATTGACATTGGAAATATTATTGGCAATGGTATCGATCTTTTTTTGCAGCTCGCGCATTGTGGTCGCTGCCGAATGGAATTGAATGCTCATTTTAATGTGCCTCCTCTTAAACCCGGCCAATTTCGTTAACCGTTTTTTCCATGCTGCGGTCATAAGCCTGAATTACCTTTTGGTTCGACTCGAATCCGCGGTACGTGGTGATCATTTCCGTCATCGTCTGGGTGATATCGACGTTTGACTGTTCAATAAATCCCTGCTTCACCCAATTGCCGGCATTATTTAGGAACTCCACGTCCTCAGCTGCCTGCGGTCCGTCTTCCGGATTGCCGGCCCATCGCAAAAGTCCATGCCCTTCCTTTACCATTTGCTCCGGTTGCTCTGTATATCCAATCCACAGCCGGCCATTGCCCTGCCCGTCCGATGACAGTTCGCCGTCTGCTGATACAGTAAATTCATTTGATTGAACCTGAATGGGCTGCAGGTTTTGATCCAAGACAGGATGCCCTTCGCTTGTTGTCAGCAAGCCGTCCTCGCTCATGGCAAACTGCCCGTTCCTGGTATAGCGGATTTGGTTGTCATCCAATGCGACGGCAAACAACAGTGTACCTTTTTCCTGTGTCTCCGGATTGACCGGCAGGGATTCATCCAGAAGAGCGAGGTCTGTTGTATTTCCCGTTTGCTTTAACGGACCTGGGATAAAAGAAGGAGTTCCTTCCTGGACATAGACGCCCGTATGAAGGGTGCCGATGTATGGGTGCCCCGGGAGAGCGGCCGCCCCATTGCCTGAAGAGCCTCCGTTTGCAGCCCGAAGCAGCTGTGCCGGAAAGGCGCGCAAAGCTGTCTGGTCCTGTTTAAAGCCTGGTGTGCTGGCATTTTCCAGGTTATTGGTTAATATCTGCTGCTTTCGGTTATGGGCCATCATGCCGGATGTGGCGGTATACAGACCTCGAAACATTTCATTTCTCTCCTTCGACAAAATCTTCTATCGTTTCTATCGGCAAGTTTTAAAATTTGTTTAATGGAAAAAAATGGGCTCATTGGAAATATATTTGATATTTAATAGGTAATTACACCTGTTACATTTTGATTAAAAAAAGTTTACAATTCTATTTGTCAATGATAACCTTGATTTAGTAATATTGTCGAATTATGGCGAAAATGTCGAATTTGACTAGTTCATAACCAAATAGTTTATCGTCACGATAATGGCAAACTCATTCGAAAGATGAGGACGCAAAGCCACGGGCCTTCATTCACATGAATATGGCAGCCGGGTTGCCGAAAGATGGTAGGATGATTCTGTCAATCCACCCTTTTTCGGGGTGGATTTTTTTAATGGAAAAATAAAAAAGGAGTCAAATGGATGAACCTGTTTCCCCAATCGTTTCAAGTACTGGAGAGATCTTTGTCAGCCGCTGCATTACAGCAGAAAGTCACCGCTTCCAATATCGCCAATGTGGATACCCCAGATTACAAGAGTAAAAGGGTCGACTTCCAGGAGGTATTGAACGATGCCATCAGCCATCGGGCGATTCACAGTTATAAAACGAATTCCAGGCATTTACCTTTCAACAGTGAAGTTTCATCTTTCAACCCTGCCATAAAAACAAATTATGGAACCAAATTCAAATCGAATGGCAATAACGTGGATATGGACTACGAAATGGCCGAGCTGGCGAAAAACCAGTTATGGTATAACGCGCTGACCGATCGGGTGAATGGCCATTTCAACAATCTGCGTATGGTCATCAATGAAGGGAGGTAAAGGATTTGGGTTTGTTTAACGGAATGAATATCAGCGCTTCAGGCTTAACAGCCAACCGCTTGCGGATGGATGTTGTCTCTTCCAATATTGCGAATGCCAATACCACGCGTGCACAGCTGGTGAATGGTGAGTGGGTGCCTTATCGCCGAAAGTCTGTTGAATTGACACAAAGCGCCTTTGGACAGCAGCTGCAGACCGCGCTGAACAGAGGCAATGGAAAGGTCTCGGGAGTTACCGTTTCAAGAATAGAGGAAGACCGGACCCCCTTTCAGCTTTCCTATGATCCAACGAATCCGGAAGCGGATGAAGATGGCTATGTGCGCCTGCCTAATGTCGACCCCATCAAGGAAATGGTCGACCTGATTTCCGCAACACGTTCCTACGAAGCGAACGTTACCGCATTGAATGCCTCGAAAAGCATGTTCATGAAAGCATTGGAAATTGGAAAATAACGCATCGTTTGAGTAAAAAATGAAGCAGGAGAACCGTCCCCCTGCTTCAGAGGAGGTTATTTTATGAATAGTATTAGCCAGGTTCAGGCTCCGCTTTTTGGGAATCAGCCTATCGCTCCATCACGGCCGGAGAGTAAGGGAGAGGGTTTTGGGGAGCTGTTGAAAAGTGCGCTGCAGGAAGTGAATGCCGCCCAGAAGGAGTCTCAGCAGAAAACCACCCAGTTGGCATTGGGGGAAGGCACGGATATTCATGATGTGATGATCGCATCACAGAAGTCGAGCTTATCTCTGCAGCTGACCATCCAAATGCGCAATAAAGCCGTGGAAGCCTATCAAGAGATTATGAGAATGCAAGTTTGATTCCCATGATTAAGGTGATGACGAGATGAATGAAAGAATAACAAGATATAAAAATAAAACGCTGGAGACATGGGGCAGTTTCCCGGGCAAGACCAGATGGCTGGTGGCGGGAACCTTTGTCCTTACGCTTGGGCTCCTGATTGTAATGGTGTACATGTCTTCGAAGCCTAATCTATCGCCACTTTATTCGGGATTATCTCCTTCCGAGGCCGGGGAAATCAAAAGTGCCATTGAGGAACGGGGGATAGTGGCGGAAGTCAGTGCTGACGGGACGGCCATCTCTGTACCGAAGGAAGAAGTGGCCAACCTGAAGGTCGCGCTTGCCGCGGAAGGAATCCCGAAAAGCGGGAATGTGAATTACAGTATTTTTAGTGAAAATATGGGGATGGGCATGACAGACCGCCAATTTGATGTTGTCGAACGGGATGCCATGCAGAATGAATTGGCGTTCCTGGTCAAGCAAATTGCCGGAGTTAATGATGCCAATGTCATGATTACCCTTCCAAAAGAAAATATTTGGATTACGGACGAGGAACAAGCGGCAACCGCGTCTGTTGTCATAAAAGGCGATCCGGCCTTCCAGCTGGACCAGAAGCAGGTTAACGGGCTTTATCATCTGATCAGCAAGAGCGTTCCGAATCTGCCGACAGACCAGATTGTCATCATGGACCAAAGCGGCCGCACCTATGACCTGCAGGAAGGGAACCCGATTGATACGGCACTTGGTGTTTATCAGCAGCAGCGCGAAATTCGCAAGGATATCGAGGAGGATATCCAGCGCGAGCTGCAGCAGATGCTTGGGCTGATTCTTGGCCGTGACAAGGTCGTTGTTTCGGTTATGGCCAGTGTGGATTTTACGAAGGAAAAACGGGAAGAGCAGCTTGTCGAGCCGGTCACTGACGACAATCAGGGGATTGAGATCAGTGTCGAGCGAATCAGGGAGAGCTACTCAAGCGAAGGCGGAGCGAACGGGGCAACCGGGACCGGCACCAATCCGGATATTCCCAATTATGAGGGAGTGGACGGGGCTGGAAACAGCGAATCGGAACGGACCGAAGACAGGATCAACCGGGAAGTCAACCGGATTAACCGCCAAATCGAGCTGAGTCCCTACGTGATTGATGACCTTACCGTCAATGTAGGCGTCGAACCGCCGGAGCCAGGAAACCCGGTAAGCTTGACGCAGCAGACCGTCGGCGATATCCGAAACCTGCTGACGAATGTGGTCTCAAACTCCCTGAGCATGAATGGCGCCTTGCTATCGGAAGAAGAGCTGGACAGCCGGATTTCTGTTTTTGCAACAGAATTCCAGGGAAAAGCCATTGCAGCTGAACAAGAGGCTGACACAGGCCTCCTTAACGAGGTATCGAGCAATGTCCTTCTTGTGGCCGGCGTCGTGCTTGCCGCCATCCTCCTGATTGTGGTCATCGCGATCTTAGTGCGCAGAAGGAAACGAAAGCAGGAGGAAGAGTTCTTTTTCGATTTGCTGGAAGAACCTGTGGCACAAGCCGCACAGGCTGAAAAAGAAGAGATTGATTTATCAGAGTTTACATCAAGAGCAAATCCAAAACGGAAGACAATTGAGAAGCTGGCAAAGGAACGGCCTGAAGACTTTGCCAAATTGCTGCGCTCATGGATGTCCCAGGATTAGGAGAGGTGCTTATGGCTATACGTGAACGAGAGTTGAATGGCATTCAGAAAGTGGCCGTGCTGCTAGTCGAGCTGGGCCCTGAAGTCTCTGTCGAGTTGTTCAAGCAATTGACCGAACAGGAAATCGATCATTTAACAATGGAAATCGCCAATGTCCGCAAAATCAAAAGCAGCCAAACCAATCAGGTTTTGAATGAATTTTATGAAATGATCCTGGCCCAGGACTTCATGAATGAAGGCGGCCTGGATTATGCAAAGGAAATCCTTGAAAAAGCACTGGGAAAAGATAAGGCTATCGAAACAATCGGCCGTCTCACCTCCCGTTTGCAGGTGAAACCGTTTGGTTTTGCGAGGCGGGCGGATCCGAAGCAAATATTGAGCATCCTCCAGCAGGAAAATGCCCAGACCATTGCCCTTGTCCTGTCGTATCTGGATTCCCGGCAATCATCACAAATCCTTTCCCAGCTGCCTCCCGAAAAGCAGACGGAAGTGGCAAGAAGGATTGCCCTAATGGAAAGCACTTCGCCGGAGGTCATCCATCAGGTAGAGCAAATACTTGAGCGCAAGCTTTCCGCTACCGGCACCCGTGACTATACATCGACTGGCGGCGTGGAAGCCATCGTGCAGGTACTGAGCAAGGTTGACCGCGGTACGGAAAAATCGATCCTTACCGAGCTGGAGCTGGATAATCCAAAGCTCGTGGAAGAAATCAAAAAGCGGATGTTTGTCTTTGAGGACATCGTCTACCTTGACCCTCGCTCGATTCAGCGGGTTCTCCGCGAAATAGAGGATCAGGATCTGACTTACTCCTTAAAAGCGGCAAGCGACGAGGTGAAAAATGTCCTCTACCGCAATATGTCCACAAGAAGGGCCGAGGCTCTCCGCGAGGAAATCGACTTTATGGGCCCTGTGAAATTAAAAGATGTCGAAGACGCACAGGCTCGCATCGTGACCATGATTCGCAGCCTGGAGGAAAAAGGGGAAATCATCTTATCCAGGGGCGGAGGGGATGATGTGATTGTCTAACATCCTTCGCATCAATCAGCTTCCGCATCGCGAGCCATTAACCATTGCTGCCAGGAAAATCGAGGTCAAGCGTGAAAAATCCGATCATCTGGCTGCCCTTGAACAAATCGATGATCCCATTAAACAGAGACAGCATCTGCAAATGGAAATCGCCGCCTTGAAAGAGCAGTACGGCCAATTGCACGACCAGATGGAAAAAGAACAGGAATTGGCCAGGTCCGAAATTGAAAGCTGGCGGCTCACGCAGCAGCAAGAAGCGGAATCACACGCCAAAAGGCTGGCGGAAGAGGCCGAGGCACAAGGCTTCCAATCGGGATATGAACAAGGAATGCTTCAGGCAGAAGCAGAATATCAGCAAAAACAGCTCCAGATGCAGGAACTGCTTGAAATGGCGTATGTAGAAAGAAAAAAAATCATCCAGGACTCTGAACCTTTCCTTTTGTCGCTTAGCGTAAAAATCGCCGAGAAAGTGATCAAAGGAGAGCTGACGCAGCATTCCGGGCAATTGCTCAACATGGTGAAACAATCATTGAAGCAGGTCGAAGAGAAGGAAAATGTGATCATTCAGACTTCTCCGGAAGATTACAAAAGGCTTTTACCCTCTCTTGATGAGTTTAAAACCTATATCGGGCAAAATACCGAAATAAAATTAATTCCTGTTGCCAATTTTACAAAAGGCGGCTGCATCATCCAAACAGCGGGCGGCTCCTATGACGTCTCCGTTAGAAGCCAGCTTGATGAAATAAAGCAGCAATTGCTAGCTTATTGTGAGGAGAAGAGGAATCATGATGCTGGAGAAAGATGAGTACCTTGCCTTGCTAGAGGAAATTCAGCCGGTTAAAAAACACGGGAAAGTGACCCAGGTCATTGGGTTGACGATCGAATCAAAAGGTCCGAATGCCAAAATAGGCGAACTTTGCCTGTTGTATCCAGGCGAAAAGGAACGGCCTATTGAAGCAGAGGTTGTCGGCTTCAGGGAAAACAGGGTGTTGCTGATGCCCTTAAGGGACCTGGCGCGGATTGGACCGGGATGCCTCGTCATCGCCACCGGTGTTCCGCTGCAAATAAAAGTGGGACCGTCCATCCTTGGGCAGGTTCTTGACGGAACCGGAAATCCCTTGGATGAAAGCCCGCTTCCAAAAGGGTTGAAGAACTACTCCACCAATAATCATCCGCCCAACCCGTTAACAAGGCCAAGGATCGCCAAGCCATTGGAAGTAGGTGTACGGGCGATCGACGGGCTGCTGACCGTCGGGCAAGGGCAGCGGATTGGCGTCTTTGCCGGCAGCGGCGTCGGCAAAAGTACGCTGATGGGTATGATTGCACGCAATACCGAAGCCGATATCAATGTGATCGCACTGGTTGGCGAACGGGGCAGGGAAGTCCGTGATTTCATCGAACGGGATTTGGGTCCCGAAGGCTTGAAGCGTTCCGTGCTCGTAGTGGCTACTTCCGACCAGCCGCCGCTTCAGCGGATAAAGGCCGCCCTGACAGCAACAGCCATTGCCGAGTATTTCCGTGACCAGGGCAAAAACGTGATGCTGATGATGGACTCGGTCACACGGTTTGCCATGGCCCAGCGGGAAGTCGGCCTGGCCGTTGGCGAGCCCCCTACGAGCAAGGGATATACACCGAGTGTGTTTGCTCTGCTTCCAAAGCTCCTGGAACGGTCGGGAACATCGAGGCACGGATCGATTACCGCCTTTTATACCGTGCTCGTAGACGGAGACGACATGAATGAACCGATTGCCGATGCGGTTCGGGGAATCCTTGATGGACATATTGTCCTGGATCGGAAAATTGCCCAAAAGGGACAATTTCCGGCCATCAACATTTTGGCCAGCGTGAGCCGGGTGATGCATGATATTGTCCCGGACGAGCATCAAAAGGCAGCTGTCCATTTTAAAAAACTGCTGGCATCCTATGAGGCCTCAGAGGACCTGATCAATATCGGCGCCTATAAGAGCGGCACAAACAAGGAAATAGACGATGCGATTCGTGTTTATCCGCTTATTAAAAAATTCCTGCAGCAGGATATCTATGAAAATACCAGGTTTGATGAAAATATCGAGCAATTAATTACGAATTTCAGAGGTTGAAGATGGCAAAATTCATTTATCCATTCCAGAAAATCCTGGACTATAAAGAAAATGAAAAGGAATTTGCACAGATTCAAATGGCTCAAGCCATTAGCATGCAAAAGGAGAGCCTCCGCAAAATCCAGGAAATCTATCAAAAAATCATCGAAGCTGAGAATAAAAAAAATCAGAGACAGCAAGATGGCGTCAATATTTTTGAACTAAGGATGCATGAAATTTATATCAATCAGCTGAAAGAACAGCTGATGTCGGCCGAGCGCGAACTTGAGCAGATGGAAAGCCATGTCGCCCAAACACAGGGTCATCTGCAGGTCAAAGTCCAGGAAGAAAAAACCTGGAGCAACTTGAAAAAACAAAAATTGAGCCAGTTTGAACATCATGCGAAAGCAGCGGAACAGGCTTATTTTGACGAGTTGGCCGCCAGCAGGTTTTACCGTGCATCTGCTGGGGAAAGAGGGTGAGCTTTATCGACGCACTAAGTCTCTCTTTCAAGGCGCCCGTCCGCCAGGAGCACAAATCTATCACACCCGTAACGGATGTCCATCCTAGCGAAGATTCCGCTTTCTCCAGGCTGTTCCATGTCGTTTCTTCCGGCCGGCAAAAGGCCGGGGGAGAAAATCAGCAGGGTGAAATGCTGGTGAAAATTGAAGAAGCGCTGAAAGCCATACAAGCACTGCCTAAAGAAACGCTGTCGTCCGAAGAGATGGAAATCCTAGCTTCAATGCTGCAGATGTTCGCGCAGCAAGCATCTGCCAACATGGGCAGCCTGCAGGAAAATCAGCAGCCAGGTTCTGTTTCTCAACAAACGGAAAAGCTTCCGAACGGGTTATCTGCTATAAATTTCGAACAGGATGTCCCTTTTATGGGGGCAGATGAAAAAAAACTTTCTATGCCGCTTCATGATTCGGAACAGGGGAAAAGCGTGATCGCTCTTGTGAAGGAATTAGAACAGCAGCAGGCGGGAAAACCGCTTCAAGGAGAATCATCACAAAAGCTGCTTCAGCAATTAAACAGCCTTTTGGAAGAAATGACACAGGTGACCGAACAAGGTGAGATAGATCGGGAACCTTTGAAAATAGAATCGTCCCTTCCATTGACCGGAGGACAGAAGGAGAGCGGAAACATCCTTGATCAGGCTACCCCTCAACCGGGGAATGGCGGGAATCAATCAGAACCGCTTTCGGGGCAGACGAACAGCGCGCCTTTAACGGGAATGCTCCTGAACAACGTCCAGGAAAGCCCTGCTGCCCCTAAAGCTGAAAACAGCCAGCAGACTTCGGCTGTCCGTTTCAGCCATTTGATTGAAGACCTTGGCGACATCTTCAGGGGAACGATTCGCCTGCAGTCGAATTCCGAAGCAGCGCAAATGAGGGTGAATATTTTTCCGGAGCATCTGGGGCATCTCGATATTGTGCTGACTTCATCGGAAGGCAAGGTGACGGCGCAAATTTTCACGGCCAGTCTTGCCGCGAAGGAAGCACTGGACCTTCAAATCAGCCAGTTAAGGAATGCGCTCATACAGCAGGGTGTTTCCGTTGAAAAAATTGAAGTTGCCCACCAGCAGTCACACCAGTCCTTTGGCGAGCAGCATGCCCATCACGACCAGCGTTCTTCACAGCAGCAAAGACAGGGTGTTTCCCAGCGCAGCGGCTATTTCCCGCTGGAAGAGGAATCACCTGTTGAACACCCTCATTACGCCGCTGGATCTGTGCAGGTGGATTATACCGTTTAATGAAAGGAGAAAGTCCATGAATGTAAACAGTGCAGGCACGGCCAATATTCAAAATGGGGCTCCGGTAAAGCAGGCCGAAGCACAAAATGGGCTTGGCAAAGATGCTTTCATGAAGATTTTAGTCGAACAGCTAAAACACCAGGACCCTCTCGAACCCTTAAAAGACGCTGAATTCATTGGCCAAATGGCCCAGTTCAGCTCCCTGGAGCAATTAACGAATTTAAACCAGTCCATGACCCAGTTTATTGGGCTCCAGGGAAACAAGATGAGTGAGCACGCCGATTTGCTGGGCACGACCGTCTACTGGGAAAGTGATGCTTCAGGAGTCCTCCAGTCGGGAGAAGGAGTCGTCAGAGCGTTGGCAATCAAAAATGGAGAGTTGATGGCAGAGCTTGAAAATCAGGATATCTCCATCCCGATTGCCAATATCCATCGTATCGAAAAGGATGCCAAATAAAACTAAACAGATCTTTGTCCAACATTAGGACACGAATGGAAGGGGAATAAAAGATGCTTCGTTCAATGTACTCCGGTGTATCGGGAATGAAAGGCTTTCAAACAAAATTGGATGTGATCGGGAACAATATTGCAAATGTCAATACGGTGGGATTCAAGAAAAATCGGGTCAGCTTTCAGGATCTTTTAAGCCAGAACATGTCTGACAGCAGCATCAATCCAATGCAGGTAGGTCTTGGTTCGACCACGTCCTCCATTGACGTTCTTCATACACCAGGTTCCCTGATGACTACCGGTGTCAACTCGGATGTTTCACTTATGGGAGATGGGTTTTTCGTTGTTCAAAAACCGCAAACACAAGAGGAGCTTGCTGCCAATGTGCCGCCTGAATCCTATTTGACGCGTTCCGGCAATTTTGTCGTCAATTCCTTGGGTGAACTCGTGTCATCACAAGGCTTTCAAGTTTTAGGTGTTCATCCAGATGGTGTGATTAGACCGGTAACAGATTTAAATACTTACGACTCTTTTAAAATCGACCGCTTGGGGCGTGTCATCGGCAAAACAGCAGAGGGAGCAGAGGTTCCGGTTGCGACTTTAGGAGTTGTGAACCCGGAAAATCCCGCTGGTCTTCGCAAAGTTGGCGGGTCATTGTATGAAATGACAGGTGCCGCCGGTGGCAATGGAGCTCTCGGTCAGACGATTAATAATCAATATGTTTACAGTACGGACGTGATCCAGACGGCTAAGGATGCGAAATCCGAAATTGCGTCCGGCCAGCTCGAAATGTCCAACGTCGACCTTACGGAAGAGTTCACGGAAATGATTGTGGCTCAGCGCGGTTTCCAGGCAAATTCACGGATTATCACGACTTCCGATGAAATCCTGCAGGAAGTCGTCAACCTGAAACGATGAAAATAGGAGGATCAGACCGGGATGGATACTTTTCTCCCGTCTGCTTTTAACATGATCCAGTTAACCAGATTCAATCAGTCAACGATTACCTTGAACGCAATCTATATTGAAAAAATCGAGTCCACGCCGGACACGGTGATCACCCTGCTGTCAGGAAGCAAGGTCCATGTATTGGAAACGGCGGAAGAGGTAGGAGATAAAGTGACGGCGTTCTATCAGAAAGTAAACCTTTTGCATGCTTTGCAAAAACCAAACCGGAATGAATGAGGAGGCAGGGAGTGTTGGTGAATTTACAGTCAGGTCATGATGGTCCGCTTCCCGCGTCCGCCGGCAAAAGGACTGGGGCAGGAAAAGGCAGGAAAATTAAAACCTATGATTTTAAAAATGCGATGCGCTTTTCACAGGAGCAGATTCGGACCTTGTCAAGGATCCATGAAAACTGTGCCCGCCTGCTGACATCCTATTTTTCGACCCAGCTGAGGACATTTGTCCAGATATCCGTTTCGGAAGTGGTCCAGTATTCGTATGAAGAGTTCATTGCAAAAGTCGAGAAAAGCTCCATTCTGGGGGTGTTCAAGGCGCCTCCCCTTCAGGGAAGCATGGTGATGGCGATACCGCCGAACATTGCCTATCTCATGCTGGACAGGCTGCTTGGCGGGCAGGGAAGGGTATCGATGCTGAATTCGAATTTGACCGATATCGAAACAGCCGTTATCCAAAGGGTCTTCACGAGAGCGTTAAGCAGTTTCCAGGAAGCCTGGTCTTCCGTTGAGAAGCTCTCGCCGGAATTAACGGAACTGGAAGTGAATCCACAGTTTTTGACGATGGTGCCGCCTAACGAGACCGTCATTGTCGTTTCCCTGCATTCCATAATTGACGATGCAGCAGGGACCATCCATATTTGCCTGCCCCATGTGGCCCTTGAGGAAGTGCTTCCCAAATTGTCGGCCCGGCACTGGCTAGCGACACAAAAGAAGGCCATGGAAAGCCACGAAGCGGAAGCGATGGAAAAGAAACTGAAAGGAACAAAGCTGGACGTGAAAGCCATCCTCGGGAGGTCGACGATCGAAATAAGCGAGTTCCTGCAGCTAAAAACAGGTGATGTGATTCGCCTGGATGGAAACTATCACGATCCGCTTACCGTGCTGGTGGACAATAAACGGAAATTCCTTGCCCAGCCGGGGATATCAAAAGGCAGGGCGGCTGTCCAGGTTACGCATGTGATGGAAGAGGGAGATGATTTTGAATGACCAATATAAAGCTGTCTGCGGAAGAAATCAATATGCTGCTGGGCCAAGAGGGGCCTGAAGAAAATGAACGCAATACGGAGGAGGAGTTTCCCGCAATGAACCATGAGAAAGAAAGTTCCCAGCCTGGCACTCCGGGGGGAACCCCCAATGTCCAGCCTGTTCAATTTTCAAATCTGGATGATAGTGCTCCCCATCTCCCGGGAAGTAACAATCTCGACCTTTTGCTTGATATCCCTCTTCAAGTGACCGTCGAGCTGGGACGCACAAAAAAGATGGTAAAAGAAATCCTGGACGTTTCCCCAGGATCCATTATCGAGCTGGATAAACTGGCGGGCGAGCCTGTTGATATTTTAGTGAACAATAAGTTGATTGCGGTCGGAGAAGTTGTCGTCATTGATGACAATTTCGGCGTAAGGGTTACGGATATCCTGAGTCCAATGGACCGGATTTCCAAGCTCCGTTAATTTGATCTTCTAAGGAGTGCACCAGATTTGATTCAAAAAGCAGTTATGGTTTGCCTGGCGGCTGCCTTATTCGTATGTTCCTGCCACCCTTTTGCGGCGGCAGCGGAAGAGCCGAATGTGATGGATTGGCTGAATGAGGAAGAATCCGGGGAACAGCCGGCCGAAACAGCGCCGGATACCAATGCAGGTACAGACAATGCAGGTCCGAACAATGCCATAGACAAGAGCCCGATTCTGTTAATCAGCCAGCTGCTCTTTTATACGCTCCTGATTGTGGCCATGATTTATGGGCTCATCAAGTTTCTGGCCTCAAGGCAGAAGAAGCTTCAGCCCAACCAGGCCATCGATTTGATTGGCGGGGCGGCACTTGGAACCAATAAATCGCTTCAGCTCGTCAAGGTGGGCGGGAAGGTGTTCCTGCTTGGAGTGGCCGACCAAATCACCCTGATCAAGGAGTTTTCAGGTGAAGACGAGCTTGGAACCTTTGAGAATAATCCGAAGGAAACTGCGTCTTTCGCGAATTCACTGCTGGGCTTAACGAAAAAGCACAGCCAAAGCGGCCAATTCGATCAGCTGTTCAAGCAGAGCCTGAATAAACAAAGGAACAGGCAGAATCAGCTTGAACAGGACCTGGTTCCAAACGATAAAGAAGGCAGGAACACATGATGGAGAGTCTCCTGCTTTCAGTCGCGATACCGGGAATTGATTTTGGGACTAACGCTCCCGAAGATGTGGGAATTACGCTTCAGCTGCTGTTTTTGCTGACGGTTTTGTCGCTCGCTCCCGGGATTTTGATCATGCTGACTTGTTTTACCCGGATTGTGATTGTCCTGTCATTCGTGCGGACGGCGCTCGGAACCCAATCGATGCCGCCCAACCAGGTCCTTATCGGTCTGGCCTTGTTTCTGACCTTTTTCGTGATGGCACCTGTATTCACTGAAATCAATGAAAATGCCTTGCAGCCCTATCTGGCGGGAGACATGCCCCAGGAAGAGGCTCTTGATGCGGCCATCCTGCCTGTTAAGGAATTCATGGCAAAGCACACGAGGGAAAAGGATTTGGCGCTGTTTTTTAAATACGGCCAGCTGGAGAAACCGGACAGCATCGAAGAGATCCCTTTGACGGCGCTGATTCCGGCATTTGCCATCAGTGAGCTTAAAACGGCCTTCCAGATCGGGTTTGTCATCTTTATTCCATTTCTAGTCATTGATATGGTGGTCGCCAGCACCCTGATGGCAATGGGGATGATGATGCTTCCCCCTGTCATGATTTCCCTGCCGTTTAAAATTTTATTATTCGTGCTTGTGGATGGCTGGTATTTAATTGTAGAGTCGCTGCTTGTCAGCTTTTAAGAAGGGGGAAACCTTATGACGCCGGATACGGTCATACACCTGGCGCAACAATCGATCTATACGATAATGATGATTTCGGCTCCATTGCTGTTAATTGCACTGGCTGTCGGACTGCTTGTCAGCGTTTTTCAGGCGATGACACAAATCCAGGAGCAAACGCTGGCATTCATTCCGAAGATCCTGGCCGTGTTTTTGTCGATTGTTGTTTTCGGGCCGTGGATGCTGACGACTTTATTGGATTTTACACGGGAATTGTTCCAGAACCTTCCACACTTAATCGGGTAGTGAAGACATGAATATCGTTCTTGAGATGCTTCCCAATTTTCTGCTTGTTTTTGTCCGGGTTACGTCGTTCTTCCTGATTGCGCCCCTGTTTTCGATGAGGGGAGTGCCAACCCAATACAAGATTGGACTGGCCTTTTTTATTGCTCTGTTCGCTTTTTCACCCGGCCTGGAACAAGAGCCAATCATGATGGACGGAAGCTATCTGTTCCTGATTGTAAAAGAGGTATTTGTCGGGCTTGCCATCGGCTTTATCGCAGCGATGCTCTTATACGCTGTCCAGGTGGCCGGAGCGTTTATCGACTTCCAGATGGGATTCGCCCTTGCCAATGTGATGGACCCGCAGACCGGTGCCCAGGTACCGATCATGGGGCATTTCAAATATATGCTCGCACTGTTGTTCCTGCTTGCCGCCGATGGGCATCACCTCCTGCTTGATGGAGTCATGAGAAGCTTTGTGCTGATTCCCTTGGAAACTGTATCTTTTTCGCTGGAAAACGGAGAAATCGCCCGCCTGGTGAGCACGATGTTTTTGCAGATGTTCCTGATCGCCATGCAAATGGCTCTGCCGGTTGTCGGCGCCCTCTTTTTAGTGGATGTCGCGCTCGGGATCCTGGCGAAAACCGTACCGCAGCTCAACATCTTTGCCGTAGGTTTTCCTGTTAAAATCCTGGCCGGGTTTATGATGCTGATTCTGGCGATGCCGTTTTTCTTTTATGTGCTTCAGAGTCTGTTTAAAAAAATCATGATCAGCCTGTCGGGGTTGGTCAAGTTATTAGGGGCATAAATTATGGCTGGTGAAAAAACAGAAAAGGCGACCCCCCAGAGGAGGCAGGAATCGCGAAAGAAAGGGCAGGTGGCCAAAAGTGCCGAAGTGCCCGCGGCCCTGATCATGCTCGGGAGCTTCCTGCTGCTTAATTTTATCTGGGATGAGCTGCTGGAAGGGCTTCTTGCACTCTATAAAATTCATTTTAATCAGTACATCACCTGGGAATTGACTCCCCAAACCATCAGGATTTTGCTTCAGGAAGTAACCTTCAAGGTGTTTACCATCATGCTGCCGGTGGCGGCAGTCGCCATCGTGTTCGGCGTTTTGGGGAACTTTGTCCAGGTTGGCTCCCTGTTCACAACCGAGCCGCTGAAAATGAAGCTCGAAAAGCTCAATCCGATTGAAGGGGCGAAGAAAATTTTCTCCATCCGCAGTCTGGTGGAGCTGCTCAAGTCTTTGCTCAAAATCGCGATCATCTCAGCGGCGGCTATTGGGGTGCTGTGGCAGGGAAAGGACGAGCTGTTTCTCCTGTCGCAAAAAAGCATTGGCCAATCGCTGTCCTATCTGGCCAAAATGGTGTTCCAGCTTGGTTTGGCCGCTTCGATTATTTTATTATGCTTGGCGATATTGGACTATATGTACCAAAAATACGAATTCGAAAAAAGCATCCGGATGTCCAAACAGGATATCCAGGATGAAATGAAAAAATCGGAGGGGGACCCTCTGATTAAATCAAGGATAAAAGAGAAGCAAAGGCAGCTGGGCATGAACCGGATGATTCAGGATTTGCCCAAGGCAGATGTCCTGATCACCAACCCGACGCACTATGCGATTGCCCTTCAGTATGATCCCGAAACGATGGATGCCCCAATGGTGATTGCCATGGGAAAAGACCATCTTGCGCTGAAAATCAAAGAAAAAGCGAAAGAATTGAACATTGTGACGATGGAAAATAAACCGCTCGCCCGTGCCTTGTATCAGACAGTGGACATCGGCGACTATGTTCCCGAGGATTTGTTCCAGGCCGTGGCGGAGGTATTAGCATATGTTTACAGATTAAAAGGAAAGATCACCTAGGGAGGAGAACGCGCTTGAAACTCAAAGATTTATCGGTCCTGGTCGCTGTCATCATGATTGTGGTGATGATGGTGATCCCTCTTCCGCCGCTGTTATTGGATATATTGATCCTGATCAATATCAGCCTCTCCTTGACGATCATCCTCGTGGCCATGAATACAAAAGAGGCGCTGCAATTTTCGATTTTCCCGTCCCTGTTGCTGCTTACAACCTTGTTCCGACTGGGATTGAACGTTTCCACAACTCGGTCGATCCTGACCAATCAAACAGGAGGAGAGGTTGTTGAGACATTTGGTTCCTTCGTTGTGGGCGGCAGTCCGATCATCGGTCTGGTGGTCTTCCTGATTTTAGTGATTATCCAGTTTCTTGTCATCACAAAAGGATCCGAACGAGTGGCCGAAGTGGCGGCCCGCTTTACCCTGGATTCGATGCCCGGAAAGCAGATGAGCATTGATGCCGATCTTGGCGCCGGGCTGATCTCCGAAAGCGATGCGAGAAAGCGAAGGGAAAAAATCAGCCAGGAAGCCGATTTTTATGGCGCCATGGACGGTGCGAGCAAGTTTGTAAAAGGAGACGCGATTGCCGGAATCATCATTACCCTTATTAATATTCTCGGCGGCTTGCTGATTGGTGTGATTGTCCATCAGATGTCTTTTGGCGAAGCGGCGCAGCTGTTTACGCTCCTGTCGATTGGGGATGGACTCGTCAGCCAGATCCCGGCACTGCTGATTTCCACTGCAGCAGGGATTGTCGTCACCAGGGCCGCTTCGGATGGCAACCTTGGTAGTGATATCACCAGGCAGCTCTCCGCTTATCCCAAAATGCTGTACGTGGTGGCGGGAACACTTGCTTTGATTGCGGTCTTTACTCCGATCAACATTTTTTTAATCCTGCCAATTGCGGGCCTTGTCGCTTTCGCCGCCTATAAAATGGATCGTGCCAGTGCGGCCGAGGAAGCGGTAGTGAACGAAACGGCCGATGACACGCAGGAGCTGGAAAAATTGAAAAGTCCCGAAAGTGTCATGGACCTCCTTCAAGTCGATTCCATCGAATTCGAATTTGGCTATGGGCTGATTCCGATTGCCGATAAAAACCAGGGCGGCGATTTACTGGACCGGGTGATTATGATCCGGAGGCAAATTGCGATTGAACTGGGCATTGTCGTCCCGGTCATCCGGATTCGGGATAATATTCAGCTTCGTCCCAATGAATACACCATCAAAATCAAAGGAAACAAGGTGGCCTCCGGCGAGATCATGCTCGATCATTACCTGGCCATCTCCCCTGGCATCGACGATGAAAATGTGACCGGGATTGAGACAGTCGAACCGGCCTTTGGCATGCCAGCTCTGTGGGTCAATGAGGAAATGAAGGAAGAAGCCGAGCTCTCAGGCTACGCGATTGTCGATCCGCCATCTGTCGTCTCCACGCATCTTACGGAAGTCATCAGGAGGCATGCCCATGAGCTGATCGGAAGGCAGGAGGTCAAATCGCTGATTGACCATGTAAGGGAGACCTCCCCGGCCGTTGTCGAAGAGCTGATTCCGCAGATGATGACGATCGGCGAAGTGCAGAAAGTGTTAATGAAGCTTTTAAAAGAAAAGGTATCAATCCGAAATTTGCTTGTCATCCTGGAATCGCTGGCCGATTATGCTGCGCAGACAAAGGACATCGACCTGCTGACGGAATATGTGAGGCAGTCGCTTTCAAGGCAGATTTCCCTGCAGTATGCCAACCAGAATGAAATCCTGCAGGTGATCACAGCGGGGGCAAGCCTCGAAAAGAAGGTGGCGGAATCGGTGCACCGGACAGAGCAGGGAAATTATTTGTCGCTTGACCCGGCCACTTCACAGACTATCTATCAGACAATTTCCGAGCAGGCCCAGCAGCTGCAGGCCTCTGGTGTCCAGCCGATTTTGCTGACCTCGCCTGCCATCCGGATGTATATCCGCCAGTTTCTGGAACGCTATCTGCCGGACCTTACCGTGCTTTCCTATAACGAACTGGAACCAGACATTGAAATTCAAAGCGTCGGAGTGGTGAATCTATCATGAGGCTAAAAACATACACCGTAAACAGCATGCCTGAAGGAATGGCGCAGATTAAAAAAGATATGGGTGAAGATGCCCTGATTTTAAATACAAAAAAGGTGAAAACCCGCGGCTTTTTCGGATTGTTCACGAAGGAAAAGCTCGAAATTATCGCGGCGGTCGAGACGGAGCCGGCTAAACACGAGGCCAAGCCGGCAGAACACATGCCTTATCCAAAAGAGGCACCGGACGCCAAGGGGCATCATGGCCATGCTTTTGCCCAGGTAATGGCTGGACGGAAAGCTGCACAGCCGGAAAGGAATGGACTTTATCCTGAACCCGAAGAGAGCAGCTCAAGCGAGCTTATGCGTGAACTGAAGAATATCAAAAAAATG
The DNA here is from genome assembly GCF_000986785.1 of Mesobacillus campisalis. Lineage (GTDB taxonomy): Bacteria > Bacillota > Bacilli > Bacillales > Cytobacillaceae > Mesobacillus_B > Mesobacillus_B campisalis. The sequence continues at coordinate 226,870 of NZ_LAYY01000005.1, forward strand.
ATGGTCCAGGTGATGGAGGAAGACCGGCTGCCGCAATCAATCCAATTGGTTAATGAAAAATTAACCCGGCAGGAAGTGGCTCCCGAAATCCGGTCGGAAATCCTCGCAAGTCTGATGGCGCAGGCGGGGCAGCAGGATGGGTTCACAAGTGAACAAGCGCGTGCCGCCGCACAGCGCAAAATCATTCATATCATCAACACTCATCAAAGAACCCACGAGGCAAAAAACAGCGGGTTGATTTGCTTCGCTGGTCCTACGGGGGTAGGCAAAACAACGACCATCGCCAAGATAGCGGCGGATTATCTTTTGAACGCCGATAAAAAGGTTGGCCTTATCACATCGGATACGTATCGGATCGCAGCGGTCGAGCAATTAAAAACATATGCCGGAATTTTGAATATCCCCATCAAAATTGTCCAGTCTGCTGCCGAAGTGAGCCAGGCAGTATCAGAGCTGAGTTCCTGCGACGTCATCCTGATGGATACAGCCGGGAGGAATTATCAGCAAAAACAGTACATTCAGGAACTGGAGATGCTCCTTGCCGGCTCTCGCAAGGTTCAGACCAATGTTGTGCTGAGCCTTACTTCCAAATATGAAGATATGAAAAAAATGATTGATAACTTCCAGGCGATTGAGATGGACCAGCTGATTTTGACCAAAAAGGATGAGACCAGTTCATATGGCAGCATCCTTAACCTGTTCCATGAATACTCGATCCCATTGCGGTATATCACCGATGGACAAAACGTCCCGGATGATATTATCAGTGTTACTCCTGAGTTCATTGCAGACCTTTTATTGGGAGAAGATGAGAATGATTGACCAAGCCAGACAATTGCGGGAAAAAGTCCGCCAAAAGGAAACCCAGGCGGTGCAAAGAAGGACACGCATCATTGCCGTCACAAGCGGAAAAGGCGGTGTGGGAAAATCCAACTTTGCCGTGAATTTCGCGCTGAGCCTTGTGAGGCAAAACAAAAAAGTCCTGATTTTCGACGTTGACCTCGGATTTGCCAATGTCGATGTATTATTGGGGCGGTCCCCCATTGAAACGATCGCGACCATGCTCGAGAAGGATTTGTCTGTATGGGACATCATCGAGGAAGGCCCGGATGGCTTATTGTTCATTTCAGGCGGAACAGGCTTTAATGACTTATTCTCTTTCGATGAAACCAGGATGAATAAGTTCCTGCATGAATTAAGCGCCATCCAGGGACATGTGGACTACATCATCCTCGATACCGGCGCTGGCCTCTCTCAGGAAAATTTGCGATTCATTTTGGCCGCCGATGAGGTCATTTTGGTCACCACTCCTGAACCGACAGCACTTACCGACGCCTATGCGGTCGTGAAAATGGTCCACTCAACGGACCAAAACGTCGTGATGAAGCTTATCATCAACCAGTGTACTAGTGACAAAGAAGGAATCCAGACAGCCGCCAATTTTAAAAAAGTGACAGAGAGGTTTTTAAATAAATCCATTAGCACTCTTGGGTTTATTCCCAGTGATGCCCATGTCGCCAGTTCGGTAAAAAGGCAGGCTCCGTTTCTGCTGAGCTTTCCGAACTGCCAGGCTGCTATGGCTGTGCAGCAGATTGCCTGTGAATTCCTGGAGCAGCCGGCTCCTCCTAAGCTTGGAGTCAAAGGTTTCCTATTAAAAATGCTTTTTAAAAACCAGTCGTCATAGGTGGTGAAACTTCTTTTGAAAACTAAGATATCACAAGCAGACCTCGGCCAATGGGAAAAGTGGAAAACAGAGCGCGATCCTGATGCGGGAAACTATTTAGTGGAGAAATACCATCACTTAATGGACTATGTGATCCAGCGCTTTATGATCAGCCTTCCGAAAACAGTCCAAAAAGAGGATATCCAAAGCTATGCCTATGAAGGAATGCTCGATGCCATTGACAAGTTCAATCTGGATGGGGAGTTCAAGTTCGAGACATATGCAGCCTGGAGAATAAAGGGGGCGATCATCGACGGCCTCAGGCAAAGTGACTGGCTGCCGAGATCTGTAAGGGAAAAAGTCAAAAAAGTCGAAAAGGCATATGCGGTTTTGGAGCAGAGAAATGGAACATCGGCTAGTGATGAAGAGGTTTGCACGTATCTGGGAATCACCAAAGCCGAGCTGAACAAAACGGTATCCGAAGCGGCCTTGTCCTCGATGATTTCCATTGATGAAACTATCCAGGATGATGAAAACGACCAGGTAGGAAGGTACAATGTGATTAAAAATGAGAAGGCGGAATCGCCGGAAGCCCATTTGTACGCACAGCTTTTAAAAGAATCACTGGCAAAAGCGATTGAACTTCTGCCAGAAAAGGAAAAGCTGGTGGTTACCCTTTGCTATTTCGAGGAATTGAAATTGACTGAAATTGCCGAAGTGCTCAATTTAAGCGTCTCCCGCATTTCCCAGCTGCATTCCAAAGCCATGCTGCGTTTAAATGCGGCGATACTCTCTGTCCAGGAAAACTATTAATGGATTTGCGAGATTTATAGAAGGTTAAGGTGAACAGTATGGATTGGATATTATTGGGGTTAAGCGTGCTGCTAAGTGCCGTCTCGATTGTGATATTGATGCAGTCCAGGAATTCGAAGGAAGCTGGCGCAGCGGACGGTGTACAAGCTATTCAGCAAAGCTTGGAAGAATTCGTGGCTAAAATGGAAGCGGAAAATGACCAGCTTTATCAAAAACTGGTGCACTACATGAAGGCAGAACAAAGGGCAGCATGGGAAAGAATTCAGCTCCTGGAGGAGAAAGTCCGGGTGCTGGAGGAGGAACGGGGACAGACCGCTGTTGTCCAGAAGGATGACGAAGAGGACAAGGTTTTGCAGCTGTATAAGCAAGGCTTTTCAGCAAAACAAATTGGCAAAGCCCTTTTATTGGACCATGGCAAAGTTGAGCTGATGATCAATCTGTTTAATAAACGGCAAATCTCCAAGTAAAAAGGAAGTGCTTCATTTGCGAATTGAAAGACAGGCGAACTTTCCGGTTGGGCAGCTGCAAAAGGGAACAGGGGAAAGTAGGTCAGCCAGTACTTTTTCCAGCATGATGAACAGATCGCAGTCCAAACTGCAGCTGGAATCCCTGATGCCCCATCTGGAAATGCAGGGCCAAAACCTGGTCCAGTCGAGGACCATTGAACACCTGCGGGATTATAAAAAAGCCGTCAAAGAGTTTGTCAGGGAAGCGGTGAATTCCGGGCTGCAGCTATCCGATAAACAAAGCTATCATCACAGCGGCAGCATGAAGACCCATCAGATTGTGGAAAAAGTGGACCAAAAGCTGCTTGAGCTCCATGACGAGGTCATGGGCAAGGAGGAACGCGGGCTGGAAGTCCTGAGGCTGGTAGGAGAAATCAAAGGTTTGCTCATTAATTTATACATGTAACAGGAGAGAAAGATATGCGCGAAAATCGCCGCGAGTTTTTCCGGGTAGAGTTTGAACCACTGATGGAGGGAGAGGTCTCGATTCAGGAGGGAGCCTTTTTCCCGGTGAAAATTGACAATATCAGTGCTGGAGGCATGGGTTTTATCTCGGCCGCAAAAATTTTGATGCATGAAAAAATAGAATGCCGTTTTACGATTCTGGATACTTCATTTTTGATAAAAGGCTTCATTGTCCGCAAGGTGATCCACAACAATTATACAGAGTACGGTGTGAAATTTGCCATGAACCAGAAGACTGCTTCCGCCTTGTTCAGGCAATTGAATTATTATCAGATCCGCCGGAGAAAAGGGAAGCGTTAAGGCTGTGTCATGGGTCCAGGAAAGAGGGGGTTGTTTATGAAGATACAAACTGTGCGATTTGGTGAAATGGAAGTGGATGAAAGCCGGCTGATCACTTTTAGCAAGGGAATTCCCGGCTTTGACGAAGATAAAAGATACGTCCTGCTGCCGGCAGATGAGCAAGGGGAAACGCCGTTCTTCTTTCTTCAGTCCGTCGAAAGGGCGGAACTATCCCTGCTGCTGCTGGATGCGTTCTCCTTTTTTGAAGGCTACGACGTCGAGCTTGGCGATTCGGTGATCGGGAAGCTTGTGATTGAAAAGTCTGAAGACGTCCTCGTGCTGACGACGGTTACGGCCAAAGGCGGGCTGAAAGAGGCAACAACCAACCTGAAGGCCCCCATTGTCATCAACCACAGCAAGCGGCTCGGCATGCAGGTTGTCCTTGAGAACAAATTCTACAAGGTCAAGCAGCCTTTGTTCCTGCATCAGCAAAAAGCCGCAATCGGGCAGGTGTAGCAGATGCTGGTACTAGGAAGGAAAAAAGGCGAAACGATTGTGATTGACGATAACATCGAGATTACGGTTACCGGGATTGAAGGCGACACGGTTAAATTGGGGATAAGCGCGCCAAAACATATTGCGATTCACCGGAAGGAAATATATTTGGAGATACAGGAAGAGAATAGGCTCGCTGTTGCGAGTGAATTGGATTTTAGTGATGAGCTTTTGAGGATGAAGAAGTGAGTGCGTTTGTGCGTACTTGCTGGAAGGCTGGGGGACCTTTTGGGGGTCCTTTTTTGCGTTGATGGGGGAGCTTGGTCGGCCTTGAGGCGGGTTGTCAGTGCCTGTTTTTGGTGCTGAGGTGGATTTTTGGGTACTGAGGAGAGTTGTCAGTGCCCGTTTTTTGGAGTGAGGATGTATTTTGGGTACTGAGGCGGGTTGTCAGTGCCTGTTTTTTGGTGGGAGGACGTATTTTGGGTACTGAGGCGGGTTGTCAGTGCCTGTTTTTAGTGGTGAGGAGGATTTTTGGGTACTGAGGAGAGTTGTCAGTGCCTGTTTTTTGTTGGGAGGACGTATTTTGGGTACTGATGGGGGTTGTCAGTGCCTGTTTTTTGGAGTGAGGAGGATTTTTGGGCACTGAGGAGAGCTGTCAGTGCCTGTTTTTAGTGGTGAGGCAGATTTTTGGGTACTGAGGAGAGCTGTCAGTGCCCGTTTTTGGTAGTGAGGAGGTTTTTTGGGCACTGAGGAGAGCTGTCAGTGCCTGTTTTTCGGAGAGAAGGCGTATTTGGGCACTGAGGAGTTCTATCAGTGCCTGTTTTTAGTGGTGAGGAGGATTTTTGGGTACTGAGGGGAACTGTCAGTGCCCGTTTTTCGGAGTGAGGACGTATTTTGGGCACTGAAGAGTCCTGTCAGTGCCTGTTTTTTGGAGTGAGGAGGATTTTTGGGCACTGACGGGAGCTGTCAGTGCCTGTTTTTTGTTGAGAGGCCGTATTTTGGGTACTGATGGGGGTTGTCAGTGCCTGTTTTTTGTTGAGAGGCCGTATTTTGGGTACTGATGGGGGTTGTCAGTGCCTGTTTTTTGTTGAGA